>CAIJIZ010000674.1 GCA_903820735.1 uncultured Pirellula sp. | reverse complement strand
TGCCTTACCAGTGAGTCTCTCGGGGGGCGTTCTGCGAACCGGGGGCAGTGTGCGCAAGCTTGTCGGTTAGATTATCAGTTGATCAGCGACGGCATAGACGTCGACCTAGGTGATGTGAAGTATCTGCTCTCACCGCAGGACTTGGCAGCCTATGAATGCATCCCTGACTTGATCGATGCTGGGGTTGCTTCATTGAAGATAGAAGGAAGGTTGAAGTCACCGGAATACGTCGCAAACATCGTTCATCATTATCGCCAAGCGATCGATGCCGCGATGCTCGGAGAGCGAAAGCGTTTCACGGTTGAAACCCAGCGCGAGATGGAGTTGAGTTTCTCGAGAGGATTTTCACCGGGATGGCTGGAAGGATGCAATCACAAGCGGTTGGTGCCTGGTCGCAGCAGTTCCAAGCGAGGTGTGTTGGTAGGTCGGTTGGTGCGCAAGAAGGGTGATCGGGTGGTGGTCGATTTAGATGCACCGTTGAGCAAAGGAGACGGGCTCGTATTCGAGGGAGATCGAGCGGCGGGGACGGAGGTTGGCGGGCGGATTTTTCAGATTCTCGTCAATCATAGGCCTGCCGAGCAAGCCGTCAGTGGTCGGGTCGAATTGGAGTTTCAGCGAGGGTTGATTCGCGACGCAGAGTTATATGAGGGGCAATCGATATGGCAAACAGATGCGCCGAAGCAGACGAAAGCATGGCGGCAGACTTTTGCTTCCGAGCGTTTTCTGCGCAAGCTTCGGTTGAATATCTCGGGCCGCGTTCAAGTTGGCGAACCCTTGGAGTTTCAGGTTGTTTGGAGTGAGCAGCGCGAGGGAATCTCTCAGCAAGATTTTCAGATCAGCGTAACGAGTGATCACGTGCCGGAGCGAGCGCAGAAACATCCCGTGAGTGTCGAAGCGATCGAGCAGCAGCTAGGACGATTGGGGAATACCCCGTATGCGATTGGTGCGGTTGATATTCAGATCATCGGCGAACCGATGATACCGCTCTCGGTGCTTGGTGAGTTGCGCAAGCAGCTTGTTCAGCAGGTTGATGGTTTAAGGCAAAGCATCCCAGAGCGGACAATTCGTCCCGACGGCGTTGCGGCAAGGATGCTTGCGGATGTCCAAGTCACTGGGCATCGCAGTGCGGTAGATTCGAAGGATGTTGTGGAAGTACAGGGTGTTGTTGAGCCGAAGGGACCGCAGTTGCGAGTTCTGTGCCGTACACTCAAGCAGCTTGAGTGTATGCTTAAGGCGGGAGCGAAGGAGTTAGCGGTCGAATTTCATGACATTCGAGAGTACCGGTTAGCGGTAGAGCGAGCGCATGAACATGGGGCGAGGATTTACCTAGCAACGCTGCGGATTCTCAAGGCGGGCGAGGCAGGGTTGTTTCGGGCTTTGGAAAAGCATCCTGCGGACGGATGGCTTGTGCGCAATCTGGCGGCGTTGCGATATGCGGTCGATAGGGGGATTCGTGCAGATTGCGATTTCTCTTTGAATGTCACCAACCCACTGACAGCGCAGTGGTTGATGGAGGCTGGGGCCGGCAGCGTGACCGCTTCGTATGATCTGAATCGAGATCAGTTGCTTGAATTGGTAGCTGCGGTGCGGGCGGAAGCATTAGAGGTGGTGATCCACCAGCATATGCCGATGTTCCATATGGAGCATTGTGTTTTTTGCACGGTGCTATCGCCTGGGACAAACAAATCTAATTGCGGGCGACCTTGTGACGTACACGACGTGAAGCTTCGGGATCGCATTGGGGTCGAACATGTGCTTCATGCCGACGTTGGATGTCGTAATACGTTGTACAACGGGAATGCTCAGAGTGGGGCGGAGGTAGTACCAGCCTTGCTGGAGAGGGGTGTAAGAAGATTTCGGATAGAAATTCTTCGGGACGCCCCCGAACAGGAGCTTGAGCGGCTTTGGACCCTGTATTCCCAGTTAATTGCTGGGAAAACAGAGGGTTCGAGTGTCTGGCGGAGCTTGCGGGCAGAGAATAGGGTGGGGGTAACTCGAGGAACTTTGGAACATCCGCGAAACCCTTTGGCAATTTTGTAGTTTAAAGGTTGGCGAAAAACGCAATGCAAAACTTAACCGAATCGCAATATAACGATACGTTCACCATGCTGTTGAAGTTATCCCAGGAGCGGGGAGCCGAAGAGGCTGCGCGAGCTCTTGTCGAAACGATGCGGAGTGAGGAGCGGTATCCGGAGTTGTTTGAAGCAAGGAAGATGTTGCATCGCATTGAATTAGGTTTGCCTCCGGTGCATGTACCCGGCCTACAGGGTGGGGACAATGAACGTTCGGAGTCGTCCAAGCTTGATCCGCAAGTACAAGACGAGTTGGACAAGCGTCTGTTGGATGCTTGTCGCGAAGTTGGTTCGGGGTTGATGCGTTCTGGCCGGTTGCAAGAAGGCTGGATGTATCTTCGGGCGGTGGGTGACGATGCTTTCGCGGCGCAAGCCATGGAGGGCATTGAGCCGACGCAAGAGAATCTCGACTTGCTTTTGAACTTGTATGTCCATGAGGGGATCGATGTTGGGCGAGGAACGGATTTGTCTCTGCGAATGCGGGGGACATGCAATACCATCACAATGTTGGATTCGGTGGTCGCGATGCGCGGTCGAGCGGATCAGCAGGCGGCGGTGGGGGCATTGGTAAGGCACGTCCATCAAGAACTTTTGGCTAATCTCGTTGCCGATGTGCGACGGCGCAAGCCGGAGGTTCAAGGATTGGATACGGGTCGCATCGTCGATTGGCTTGGAATCATGCCCGGATTGCTTCGCGATGGGACCTACCACTTGGACACGACTCACTTAGCTTCCACGGTACGTTTTGCGAGGGTATTGGATAACTCCGATACTTTGCGGCTTGCAGCTGATTTAGCCGAGTATGGCAGGCAGCTTCATGCTCAGTACCAATACAGCAGCGAGGAACCTTTTGCAGACCTTTATCCAATGAGTCTTGCTTGGTTTCGAGCGTTGTTGGGGGAGAATGTCGAAGCCGCATTGCGGTTGTTTCGGCAGAAGGCCGAGTCGCTTGACAGCCAGGAGCATGGAACGATTGGAATTGAAACGTATGCAGACTTGCTAGCCAGAGTTGGGCGAGCGTCGGAGGCATCGAAGTTTCTCATGCGAGCGATGCCAGAGGGCATGCGACCATTTGGAATTGCCCCTTCGCTGATCGAGCTCGCGAGTATTTCTGGAGAGTTTCAACCGATGATGGACCATGCGAAGGAGCGAGGTGATGTGCTTGGTTATGCAGCAGCATTGTTGCAGAGTCGGGTGAAGACCTAGTTCCGTTTTTGGTTGGTAGCAATCAGTCGTATACCAGAACCTGTTTTCGCCAAGCAGTACCGATAAATCGATTCCACGTAGATTAACTGAGAAAAGCATGGCGACAAAAGTCCTTTTAGTCGAAGATGATCCCGTATTGGCCGATGCGATCCGGGAGGGGTTGTCCGATGAAGGAATCATCACGGTCGGTGTTTCGAGTGTTTCAGAGGCTTTGGAAGCGATGCGGACGCAGCGTCCCGATACGCTTATTCTCGACTTGATGTTGGCCGGGGAGTCTGGGCTTGATGTATTGCGCACCGTGCGATCGCATCGCGATCAGACACCGATCATCATCATCAGTGCCTTGGGCACCACCGAGCAGCGAGTCAAAGGATTGCTTGCCGGTGCCGATGACTACTTGGTCAAGCCTTTTGAAATCAAAGAGCTGTACGCTCGCATCGTTGCGTTGGTGAGGCGAAGTCAGAGGCAAGAAGGCCCGATATTGAGCTTTGGCCCATTGCGATTGGAATTGACTACGCGAAGAGCGTTTCGGGATGGTAAGGAACTGAAGCTTTCTCCGACCGAAATCTCGTTGCTGGAGCTTTTCATTCGACGCGAGAACCAAGTTCTTTCCAGAAAGATGCTTTATCATCAGCTTTGGGAGAGCGATTGGGAGAGCGAAACGAATGTCATCGAAGTTCATATCAATCGTTTGCGAAGCAAAGTAGATAAGGGATTTCCAAATCCTTTGGTACATACGATTCGAGGGCGGGGATACATGCTCTCGGAGAACCCCTCTTCTGCTATACCGGTCGACGAGTCTGAGTCAGGGGCGGCAGTACAAACTGCACCAGTGACTCCGTGAGAGCGTGCGCGGAATTCTTGAGGTAGAGGGTATGATTTGGAATTTAGGGGAAGCGAAATGTTTCGATGGCGTACGCTTACCCTAAAAACCAAGACAGCCTTGATCCTTACCATATCGACTTGGGTATCGGCAGCGCTGATAGGTTTGGCTAGTCGATCTGCGTTTCAATATTTGGTGCACCGCTATATCGACATCGAGTTGACCGACGACTCGAGAGACTTCTATACGATCCTCCACAAGGAACGTTTTCCGTTTACCGAAGCGCAGATATCGCGTTGGAATCGTCGACTGGCGATTCATCCGACGCATCGTATTTTTGTGCATGTGATCGATCAGGAAGGCAAGGCATTGTGGAGTTCCATCACTGCACCGCCTCCCTTTGGCAAATTGAATATCGGAAATGATTCCCATCAGACCATCGGACAATTCCGTGTGGTGCATCAGCCCATCGAGCTTAGGCTAGTCGATGCCGAGACGAAGAAGGAAGTCTCTCGGAAGGGGGCCACGATGCAAGTCGGTTGTGCGATGGATCTTGCGAAGACAGCCATGCGAGAGCTCGATAAGTGGATTCTGCCCGTAGTGGTTTGGTTGCTTGTCGTCGTTCCGCCGTTGGCATGGCTGATTACTGGTTGGTTGTTGTTACCGCTGAGGCAGCTGACAAGGGAGACTGATGCGGTGCAGATCCATGAAGACCGTTGGATATCCCGATCGCTGAACGGGGATGACATCGACCGGTTAGCGATAACCGTCAATGGCCTACTGCAGCGTACACGAGAGAGCATTCAGCTCAACGAAGATTGGCTTGCGAACGCAGCTCATCAGCTTCGAGGTCCCTTAGCGGCAATCATGAGCAATATCGAGGTTTGCGCGGATCGAGCTAAGGATCCGAAGGCAGTGCAGATGCTTGAGAAAGTCACGGTCGAGTGCAATTATTTGAAGAAGATCGTCAATCAGTTGTTACTGCTAGGAGAAACCAAGTCGGACTGCAAGGAATCGATGCGCGTGCAGGTAGCTTGGGATCGCCAAGTTCAGCAAGCGGTCGATTTTTTTGAAGCACTAGCAGAGGAGAAAGGGGTATTGCTTCGTTCGAGTCAGATCGATAGCGCGGCGGTGCAAGGCAATCCCGATCACTTGCGATTCATCATTCAAAATGTCTTAGATAATGCCATCAAGTACACAAGTGAAGGTGGGACGATTGATGTGGAGTTGCGGGCTGAGAAGGACGGAAAAGAAGCGGTATTAAGGGTGCAAGACACGGGGATAGGGATCTCGCAGGAGGATCAGAAGCGGATTGGCCAACGGTTTTTCCGAAGCAATTCTGGGAGGAATTCGGCGGAGACTCCCCGGGGATCTGGATTAGGTTTAAGCATCGTTTTGAATATCGTTCAATCGATGCAGGGAAGCTTCCAAATCAGCAGTGAGCTTGGTCGAGGCACGTTGGTAACAGTTCGATTACCTTTAGATACCTCGACCACGCAGATTCTCGACCACGGAGTTATCGACCACGGAGTTCTCGACCACGGGGATTAATTATCCGCAGGGTGTTGATGCTTAGTCATCGACGTCCGTCGGGAGGGGGCGTCGGAGTGGCAAGCAGCAGATAAGAGCGGCGGACAGGGTGCTAGTGCAGGCGAGGAACAGAAGGCCGTAGGTGTACGAATTCAAGTTTTTCTGCACGGCCCCCATGACATATGGGCCGAGGAAGCCACCGAGGTTTCCGATCGAGTTGATCATCCCAACGCTACCTGCGGCGGCGGTGGAAGTCAGGAATAGGCTTGGCAAAGCCCAGAAGGCAGGCATATAGGATTTCATACCTGTGGCAGCGATCGTAAAGCAGAAGATCGTTGCCCATAAGTATCCTTGTGTAAATGTCACGAGGACTAAGAACAAGGCGCCGATGACAACGGGAATCACCGAGTGCCAGCGGCGTTCTTGCATCTTATCCGAGGACCATCCGATAAAGAGTTGGCCAGGGATGACCAAGAGCGACGGGATCATACCCAGTAGGGCGATGCGTGAGGGTTCGAGTTCAGGGTACCAATTTTTGATCACGCTCGGCAGAAAGAGTTCGATACCGTAATTTGCGGTAACGATTCCAAAGTAAGCGAAGGACAGGAGCAGGACACGAGGGCTGGATAAGGCTTGCAGAAGCGTCATGTGACCTCCAGTCTTATGCATAGCTTTCTCTCGAGCTAGTTCGCCTTCTAAAGCCCCTTTTTCTTCGTCGGTGAGCCACTTGGCTTGTGAAGGCCTGTCCGTTAGCCCGAAAAGGACATAGAGGCCGAAAACAACGGCGGGAACACCCCAGATGATGTAAATCCATTGCCAGCCTTTCAAGCCAAGCAGATCGGGGATTATTTTGGTTATCTCACCGGTTTTGGCATCGACTATGGTGCGACCGTAATCGATGAATAATTGTGAAACTGCGGGGCCGATGATCATGGCGATAGGAGAAGCGATCAAGAAATAGGAGATCGCTCGCGCGCGTTCCTTTTGCGGAAACCAGTGGCTTAAGTAAACGATCACACCGGGGAAAAATCCGGCCTCGGCCATCCCGAGCAAGAACCGCACGGTGTAGAAGTGGGTAGGTGTTTTCACGAACGCGGTCAGAGCGGCCATGAAGCCCCAAGTGACCATAATGCGGCAGATCCATTTCCTTGCACTCCATCGTTCGACGATCAGTGAGCCAGGGATTTCGAGCAAGAAGTATCCGAGGAAGAAAATACCTCCCCCGAATCCGAAGACCGATGCATCGAAACTTGGCATGTCCTCTTCCATCGTCAGTTTGGCGATCGCCACATTGTTGCGATCGATGTAGGCGATGATGTAACAGACGAAGAGGATAGGCAGGAGCCTAAGGTAGGCTTTGAGAATTGCCGAATTCAAATACGATTGGTTCGAGGCCTGAGTCGAATCCGATGACGACTTAGAAGTGGAGGTGTTATGGGGTAGGGGTTGATAGGGATTGACGGATGGTTTACTGCCATCGTTGGAGAAGTTGCTCATTGCGATCGCGCCAATGCTGAGAGGAAGTCAGGGGAGGGAGAGGAAGAGGGGTAGAGATAGGGGTCGAGGTAGGGCGTAAGGAGTGCTTGATTACTTTTTCGGATCAAGGTTTGCGTTGAGTTGATCTGGGGAGATGCTGGAAGCGACCCCTTGAGTTGGAACTTCTGCTTTTGCCAACCAAAGACAAGCGTTGAGAATTAGTTTACGAAAAGAATCATTTCCCCAGTTGTCGTGGAAGTGACCGCCGGTGAACCCGAAACCGCGTCCGCCATCAGGTCGTTCGATCGACCAGAGCATTGCTTCGGCGCGACCTTTGTTTTCTTGGATGTGCGGATAGGGGCCTGGTGGGTAGACATAGGGGCCGTTGCGTACTGCATCGGAGGGGCCGGCGACAAGGATCGGAACGAAGAGACCTTGGGGAGTTTTTGCTGAGGCTGCTCCAGGAAGATCGTTGACGAAACGCATGTTGAAATACCATTCGTCTTTTGCGCTAAAGGACTCTACACCTCGAGTGATTGGGTGTTCGGGAAGCTGATTAAATTCCGGGGACCAGATTGGGTTACAGGAGAACATATGCTCGTAGTGTCCGCCGATCCATTTTTTGAATTCCTTGCCGGCTTGGTCAGGTACGATTTCAACGGCGTAGTGCATACAACCGATGCCGACTCCTTTGGCTGCCAAGCGGTCGATCATTTGCAAGCGGCGTCCCGACTCCTGAACGGCTTCGTGACCGCCACCTCCATCCATATAGAAGACGATTGCATCGGCTTTCTCTAGGATCGACTCGTCTTTTGGCCAACCGTTCAAAACGAAATCGACTTCGATTGGCAAACCGCTTTCTTTTAAACAGCCGGCGAGCAGTTGTACCCCGGCGTTGAATTCGTGCATGCGAGGTGGGTGCGATGGTCGTCCGGCGATCAGGACGATCCGTTTGCGAGCGATGGGTTCATCGCTTCGAGCATCGTTGAGTTGGAGCATCCCGGCCAATGAAAAACCGAAGAGCAACAGCGTGTAACGAACAATCCGGTTCAGCAATAACGAAGTCATCGTGAAGTAATCTTTACTGCGAGTGCGAAGTCATCCGAAAAAAATTGCCTTTTTCTCCCCTGCGGGGGGGAGTCAGTGACCAAAGGTGTCACAAGGAGAATGCACATTGTACACAACCTCAGCGAGAAGGTTATCACCGAGCCTGGAAACAGCCAGCCTGGAGAGATGGTAGCGAGAATTCAGCAAATGGACTTTTTTACAATGGTTCTGCTGAAACTTTCAATGACCAGCTCTCCCTGGAGCAAATCGTCGGTGAGCACTCGGCTCCGAGGGGATCCATCGCGACACGTAAAGCCAAAACTTTTGCGGGAAACGATGGGGACTTGAATGAATCCAGAAAAAGGGCAGCAAATTCCCGTGCAAAACTGGTTCTTGGAACTGGAGTTGCTTTTGTTGCATCCAAGATGTGTCGGGGGGTGACCTCGGCACGACGGCTGGGTTCTTGGATTTCGAAACCCGTTTCATGCACTGTAGCCTGTGGTGTTCGAAAGACGTCGCGGGCCATCAAGGAGGAATTAGAGATGCTAGTATTAAGTCGTTATGCAGGTGAAAAGATTGTTATTGGCGAGAACATCACGATTACCGTCAGCAGGGTTTTGCCTGGCAGGGTAGTGATCGGAATCGAAGCACCTTCGGACATGCTGGTGATGCGTGAGGAGTTGCTTGAAGTAGAGATTGATTCGGAGCCTAGAGGGACGAAGTCCAAGCGGGTAGGGGGAGTCAAGGCGAAGAAAGATCGCGGAGGGGTCAAGTCCGGAACGGCGAGTGTTGGGGAAGCAACGGTCGCAGAGCGAGTGATGGCTCGTCAGTCGCTTCGGGATTTTGCCAAAGCGTTACTCAGTGGCGGTACGCACGCTGTAGGTACGCACGCTGCAGGTACGAAAACCGGCGAATCTTCGAATTCACCCTCTTCGCAGCATTTGTCCTCGGAAAGCGAATTGCATGTCAGTGAGCTTTTGGAGATCGTAGCGAGCGGTTCAAGCGAACCGGGTTTGACGCCAGTTGCCAGCAGTTCAGCGATGATCATCTCTGAGCCGATGGAACGCTGTGCATAGGGTGCTCAAGTATCCCAGGCTTGCGATTCACGTATCCGTGTTTTGCGAAGGTCTTCGTTGCTAGTGCAAGAGCGAGCGCAGGTGCTGAGCCGAATTAACCGGCTCGGCGCCAGAGTCTCTTGATCGAGCGTTCGACCCCTTTGAACCAGCGACTCCGCGGCTCTCGTCCAGCGGAGCCGAAGCCGGGGATACGGATGGTTCTCGGTGCGCGGTGAACTTCTTGTTGCAGGATTTGGAAAGTCTTGTCAGCAAGATCGCTCCAAGTCACACCGCAACTTCGGTTCGCTTCAGCGGTGCGAGAGAGTTCTGCGTGTCGATTGCACAGTTCATCCCAAGCTGCTGCGATTTCCGTCGGGCATTCGGGGTCTACCCAGAGGATTGCGTCCGATCGGCTGCCGAAATGCTCCCGGAGGACGGGCAAGTCCGATGCGATAACCGGTAGCCCTCGCTCGAGTGCTTCGTGGATTGGCAATCCCATTCCTTCGGCCCTTGTTGGCATGATCAAGCCCATAGCTTGATCCATCAGTTCCTCAGATGATGCGTCATCTACATATCCAAGAGCTCGATAGTCCAAGTCTTGTTTGAGTCCGCGGTCTGAAATGGTCTTGTTCAGGCGATTCAGATAAGGATTTGGCGTTAATTGAGTTGCTCCCACCAATTCGCTTCCGTAACCGCACAAGGTGAGCGAAACATCCTTGCGTTTGCGTTTGCTCAAGGCAATCATCAGTGCTAAGTGGTTCTTATGCTCGGATACGTTTGCTGGGTAGAGCAGGAACGGTTGGTTCGTTGATCGAGTGTGATCGAAATTGCTCGATGGATTGGATGAAGTTGCGGCGGTCGACAGTTGTAGGATTTTCGCGTTCGGATCGCTTGCAATATGAGGTAGCACGTCGACTTTATGGGCAGCGACCGGTCCCGCAATTTCCGTAAAGCGATTTTTAGTGTATTGCGAAGTCACGATAACTCTTGAATATCGCGATACGGTATCTTTGACCGCTTGTTGCATACTACCAAGGAAAGCATCTGTGGTGTGGGCGCCGAAAGCGTCGAGCAGGATGGTGTCTTGGAAAACGCAAACCGTTGGAATTCGGACTTGTGGGATAGCCACTCCGTGCGGCCAGAGCATGTAGAGGATATCGTCAGAACTCATCACATCGTCGATGGGTTGGCCGGTGTAAACAAAAGCCAAGTTGACTTTTGAGGAAAAGCGATCTTTTGTAATCAACTCTTGGTAATCGCGATGAATGGCGGCCGTTACTCGGGTAACACCAGGATGTTTGCCGAGTTCTTCGATGAGTTTTGTCAGCAGGAGATAGCCTCCACCCAAAACGTATGTCGGATGCCAAAGGAGTATCTTCATGGTAACTTCCTGATAGTGTGCGGAAGAAAGTTTTTCTTCCATTCTTCGGTACAGAATTCGGACTCGAACGATTCTAAAATTTTCGTTTGTGACTTCTGGATCGATTGCCTGAAGGCTTGATCATCAGATTGCAGCCGGTTGATTTTTTCACGAGCTTCGTCGTAGGTTCGGCAAAGACCTGGTTGGTCTGAGCCACCACACTTTTCCAAGAGCCCGCCTGACATGAACACCAATGGCATTCCGCTGACAATGGCTTCGAGGGGATGGTAGTGAAGGTGCCGTTCTTCTTGGGAGTGATAAAACATGCACGAACAGGTATTGATCAGTTCGTTATAGCGGGCTCGATCTATATAACCGAGGATGTTCGGATCCTTTGTTTCCGGTTCAGCGGCTGGTTGCCCAAGATCTTGCCGACCGCCGATGCAGTAAGGAAAGCTCCCGAGTTCCTCGACGAATCGTTGATAAATGCGGCGGTAGTAATCGATTTGGTCGATGTTCGGGCAAACGAAGAAGACTCGAGGGTCTCCACCCTTCCAAGACCCGGCGCGATTCGTGATCGACTCAGGTAATGCCAATGGCATGTAAAGCGACCGACTCTTGAGAAAGGGCTTCTCGTTTTCGATGATTTCACGGTAGGCTGCGGCTAGAAACACGCGATCTTTAGCAAGCAGCATTTCACGCATGATCGAGTTTTTGCTGTGGATACCAGCAAAACGCACAAGGCGGTTGTTGAACCCAAGCAATTTTTTTTGAAGCCGATGCAAAGGTTTCGAATATCCATCGCGAAGCGACGAAGCAGGGACGGTGTCAGTGGCAGTTTCGTAGTCGATCGTTCCCGCATGTCCGAAAGCTCGCATGAAAATGCGACCGGTGAAGGACTGCAGCATGTAATACAGTCCTGGGAAAATGTACGCACATATGCAATTGCTGAAGTGACGGTTGAGAACCTCGGCGGTTTTCTTGGAAATCGGGTCTTCGTAGAAGTTCAGTGTGTTCAGGTATTCCAGATCCTCTGCCGGGATACTCAGAGTGCTGTCGTACTTGGTCGTGACCGATGCAGTTCTGCTATTTGGACCACTCGGCAAATGCTTAGGGACGTAAACCTCAAACCCAAGCTCCATAAGCATTGGAACCTCCCACTCCATCAGGGTGGTATGGTTCAAAATCCACAGGATTCTCGGCTTCGGCGTCGAATTCATAGAGTGAAAAGTAATGCTATCAAAGTACCAATAATGCCGTAGACACCCCAATCCGACGTCGGAGAACATTGTCGACCAGTTCGTTCTAGCAAATCTCTTGGTCTAAGTTCAAGATGGATTGCCTTATCCCCCTAAACTCCCTACTCTGCGTTCTCGTCCGCTTCCTCCTCGTCCGCCTCCTCCTATTCCGCTTCGAGTTGTTCCTTCTGCGAAACATGAGTCGCGATTGAAGATTGCTATTTTTGAATTCGTTTGCTCGAGCGGTTTGCTTCAATTGGATGGAACCAATTGCGCTGGTATGGCCCTTCTGGAGGAAGGTGCTGCGATGCTGGTAGCCTTGTGCAATGATTTAGCAAGAAGTGGTCATCGAGTCACTACATCGATTGAGCTCACGATCGCGGGTGAGTTATCACGCCGGCAGATCGACATAAAGTCGCACCGTTTGTTCAATTGCGGGCCATTGCCCACAGGAAGCGATCTTCAGAGCGACATTCAACCACTGGATCGAATTGCCGATCGATGGCGAGCCGAGTCCGAGGATTGCGATGCGGTGATCCTAATCGCTCCTGAAATCGATCGAGTGTTGAGTCGCTTAGTTGATCGCTTACGTTCCTTCGGCGTGAATGTGATTGCTCCGGATCAGAGATTTCTCGACTGCGCTACGGATAAGTGGGAAACAGCCCAAGCTTGGGCAAGTAGTTCGTTGCTGACGATTCCGACTTGGTTAGCAACACACTGGTATCAAGCGTTTCAACTTGGGCAGATTCATTCCGGTTCATCAGATACTCCGACAGACGGATGGGTGATCAAGCGGCGGTTAGGCGCGGGCGGAGTCGATATGCTTCGGTTCCCTCATGCGGACGATTTAGCAGCACACATCGAGAGCCTGCATCCGTGGAACGCAGAACTTGCAGGATGGGATTCTAGCGAGGCTCTGTTGCAAGGGGGTAATTCAACACGTGAAGCGTTCATCGTTCAGCCTTGGATCTGCGGTCAAGCATCGAGTCTTGCGATCCTCGCTGCTGAGGGGCGACCGATACGTCTGCTTGGTGCAATGGATCAGCAATTCGGACGGGACGGATCTTACGTTGGAGGTGTTGGCCCGCTTGATCTGTCCAGTGACCGACTTCAGCGTTTCGCGACGGAGCTGCTGCAAGCGATCCCAGGTGAGGGAAATGGATGGATCGGGATCGATTTCGTGAGAACTTCTTCCGACGCATGGTATCCGTTGGAAATCAACGCGAGGCTTACGTCAAGCTACCTTGGATATCGTCACTGCTACGGCCCTGGGCTTGCAGATGCTATTCTTGGATCCCCTTTGCCGCTCGGTAACTCGCTAATTCCTGGTGCGATTCGCTTTTCGGTTACCGAATTCCGTGGATAATGAATGTTGCTTGGCGCACCACGCCTCCCCTTTCCAACCGCTTTGACTCGCACGCGAGGATACTCTTGATGATGGCAATCTCAGGTTTGACCAAGAAACTGTATTGGCAACCTACAGCATTTGCTTGTTGCGTCGTGTTCGTTTTAGGAACCGTCGCAGATGGCTTTGCTCAATCGATTGACTTTCGAACCCAGATCCAGCCGATCCTTAGTGAGCACTGCTCGCAGTGCCACGGAGTCGACGAGGGGACCCGTGAAGGAGGATTGCGACTGGATCTTCGCGATGCCGCTATTTCGGGAGGGGATTCTGGCAAGCCTGCCGTTGTGGTCGGTAGCTCCGCGCAGAGTGAATTAATCCATCGAATCCTTGCGACGGACCCGGAGGTACTTATGCCGCCACCGAGTCTTCAGAAGCCTTTAAGCAAAGAGCAGGCGGATTTACTTTCTCGATGGATCGATCAAGGAGCCGATTACGCGAAGCATTGGGCATTCGAGCCACCTGTTTCGCTACCTCACGATGGGCGCAAAAGCATCGATGCATCGATATCGTCAACATTGACGCAAAAGGGATGGGACTCCGCAGGCCCCGCTCAACCTTGGGAACTCGCTCGGCGGGTTTATCTAGATCTAATCGGTATTCCGCCGACGCCCGAGCAAGTCCAGCAGTTCCAAGTCGAGGGGGTTGAAGCGACGGTCGATCGGCTGTTGGCCGACGAGCGATATGCAGAGAAGTGGGCTCGGCCTTGGCTCGACGTCGCGCGATACTCTGATACCAATGGATACGAGAAGGACTTGCAACGCGATCAATGGGCTTGGAGAGATTGGGTTATTGATGCGATCCGACGCGATATGCCTTACGATCAGTTTGTGATCGAGCAAATAGCGGGTGATCAATTACCCAATGCAACTCAGGAACAGATCATCGCCACGGGATTTTTGCGCAATAGCATGATCAACGAAGAAGGAGCGATTGTTCCAGAGCAGTTTCGCATGGTTGAAATGTTCGACCGCATGGATTGCCTTGGAAAAGCCGTACTTGGGATGTCTTTGCAGTGCGCTCAGTGTCACACGCACAAATTTGATCCGATTACCCATGACGAATACTATGGAATGTTCGCATTCTTAAATAACACGTACGAGTCGAAGTCGTGGGTCTACACCCCGGAGCAGCTTCAGAGCATTCGCGAAATCCGCGATTCGATTGAGAAATCGCTTTCGGATTACCAGACATCCCATCCTGATTGGAAAGCTGCATTGAAAGATTGGCAGGACAAAGTCCTCGCCTCGCGACCTAAATGGATTCCTCTGCGCGCTGAATTGCTTGAGACCGTCAGTGGATTGAATCATCCCGTTCAGGAAAAGGATGATTCGATATTGATGATTGGACACTCAAGCAATGATGTGTTTCTAACCGCAACTGCGAGTTTGCCAACCATTACCGGACTTCAATTTGAAGTCTTAACGCATGGCGAATTACCATTCCGAGGTCCGGGGCGCAATGCGGTTGGTATGTGGGACCTTCGGGAAATTGAATTGTTTGTGCAGAAGCCCGGTAGTGCGGAGTGGGAGAAGCAGAAATTCTCTACAGCGAGTGCGGACCATAGTGATCCGGATCAGAAGTCTGCGGATGGGAAAAATGCATCGGGGCCTGCAACGTACCTTATCGATGGCAAGGACGAGACAGTTTGGAAGTCCGACCGTGGACTCGGTCGACGCAATCAATCTTCGGTAGCAGTTCTGGTTTTGGAGAAACCTCTTGAGAACCTCGATGGACATAAGTTAAAAGTTGTTTGGAGGCAGGGAGACATGGTTGGGTGCTGTCGTATCAGCATCACCGATGGGGTGAATCCTCAAGCACCTGCGATCGATCATGATGCGGTACTTGCGATGGTTGAAAACAATGGGTCGCCAAATTCAGCTGCATTATCCATCCCGCAACCGTTGATGACAGCTTGGCTTGCTAATCGCGAAGATGCGAAGGATGTTCATAGCGCAATCGAGAATCAGTGGAAGCGGTTTCCGAATGCCAAAACCAGCGTATTGCATTTGACCGAGCGGGATGGAAAGAACGCTCGCACCACGTATAGCCTGGTACGAGGGAGCTGGGATCAACCCAATGCGCCTACGGAACCAAAGCTACTTGCTAGTTTTCATCAGCCAGAGACTTCTCTCGAAGCTCCCGTAGTACCCGCCCGTCTTCGACTTGCTCGATGGCTTGTGGATAACCGCAATCCGCTCTCTGCTCGGGTTGCCGTCAATCGCGTATGGCAAGAGATCTTCGGAGAAGGCTTGGTAGAAACCTCGGAAGATTTTGGAACACGGACTCCGGTGCCTGAGTATCAAGTTGTGCTCGATCAGCTAGCTGTTGAGTTGATGGAGTCGAATTGGAGTATCAAGAAATTGATCCGAAGCATCGTGCTGAGCAAATCGTATCAGCGAACGTCGGCTGCAACGGCGGGGATGTTAGAAGTCGATCCGAAGAATCGATGGCTAACACGCGGTCCGCGGTTCCGTTGCGATGCAGAGAGCTTAAGGGACATGGCCTTGAGTATTGCAGGAATGCTACATCATCAAGTCGGTGGTCCGAGTGTGATTCCACCGGTTCCGCAGAATGTTCTCGATTACAACTATGTTTATCCTGGGTATTGGAAAGCAGCTGAGGGGCCCGATCGATATCGTCGAGCCATCTACATGTTTCGCAAGCGTTCCATGCCAGATCCAGTATTGAGCAGTCTCGACGCACCTAACGGGGATGCATCATGTGCACGACGCATTCGATCCAATACTCCTTTAGCAGCTCTGACAGGATTAAATGAGCCTATTTTTGTTGAAGCCGCCAGAGGCTTCGCTTTGCGTATCCTTCGGGAGGCTTCCGCAAACATCCCAGAAGGAGCTTCGGGTGTGCAAACGGACTTGGCTCGGATTGATCGAGCGTTTCTTCTGGCTGTTTGTCGACCAGCAAGTTCTGATGAGCAAGCTGCGTTGCTGAGTTTTCTCAATGCACAACGCAAGAGATTAGCCGACGGATGGATAAACCCACGCGAAGTACTTACGGGTGATCCAGGTAAGCTTGTTGAACTACCTCAGGGGCTCACGCCCCAGGATGCAGCGGCTTGGACGCTCGCCGCACGGGTTGTTCTCAACCTTGACGAGACACTGAATAAACAGTAACCGCTAATGCGCGTTCCTTAAGCCGGCTTTCGTGCAACCATGACAACTAGCTGGCTGTGAGGTTCGCTAGAGCGATCTTTTTGGCTGTGGGGCTTTGCAGGGATTTTGCTGGGGCTTCGCATCGAACCAGGAGGAGCGTGCGCATTACCAGCCAATCATTTAGGTTCTCCGTCGACCCAGTCGGCCAAGCCCACACGATAGAGTCCTTCGCTGTTAGCTTGCCCGCGCGCCATGATCGGGGTGTTATAGATCGTCTCGATGTTTCCTTGGGCATCGACTGCAATCAGTCCACCGGAGTCGACTGGTAGAGTCTTCTCAATCGCATAGCGAGAGGCTTGCTCAAGTGATTCATTTAGAAATTCCAGTCGGGAAGAAACGGCTGATGCGATATGATTTCGGATGAAAAGTTCACCGATGCCAGTGCAGCTTACGGCACATGTCTTGTTATTCGCGTAGGTTCCGGCACCGATGATAGGAGTATCCCCGATCCTCCCGTATTTCTTGCCGAGTAGTCCTCCGGTGCTGGTAGCGGCCGCTAACGCGCCTTGATCATCCATCACAACGCAGCCGACCGTTCCGAGGTAGAACAAACGGTCTTCTGGTTTGTTATGATCGTTTCTTGAAGTGGTGTTTTTCTTTGCGTCTTGACGTTTACGCCATTCGTTCCAGCTATCGATTTGCTCTTGGGTTTTGAAGTAATCTGCTGTTTCTGTAGGTAAAGCGGCTTCTATTCCAAATGCGTCAGCTTCGTCGCCCACCAAGAACACGTGTGGAGTTTTATCTCGAACAGCGCGAGCGAGCGAGATAGGGTTTTTGGATTTGCGAATGTTTGCGACCGCTCCGCACGAGAGGTCCGAGCCGTCCATCAAGCTTGCATCGAGGGAGTATTCCCCAATTTCATTCAGGACAGCTCCGCGTCCTGCGTTGAAATTTGGATCATCTTCAAGCACTCGCACGACGGCTTCTGCAACATCGATCGCATTGGCTGAATTGCTGAGCATCGACTTTCCTTTACTCAGGGCGCGTTGCAGACCGTCGATTCGAGCTTGACGCTGCTGAGGGCTCCATCGGTCGAGGTCACCGCCGGCTCCACCGTGGATAGCAATGCTCCAGCGTGGTTTTGAGGAGGTTGAAACAAGTTTCGTATGCGAGTTGGTGGAGTTCACAGTTGTTTCTTTTGGTTTTGAATTGAGTTCATTGTTCGAAGTTGATGGCTGGCACCCTGAGAAGGGTGCGGTTATCGCGATCGCACTCAGAAGGAAGCTAAAGATTTTTAGGATCGCCATATGTGTACCTTTACCTCTAGGTTGTGCTGGCTCTAGCTTGTGCTGGTTTTAGGTTGTGCTGACACTCGTCGAAAATGTGTTGAACTATGGATTTTCTTTTTGCGATTGATCGATCGCTTGTTTTCGCGCGAGTTCAAATTCATCCCCTGGTTTCCACGACTGCATCGTTGGTGCGTCGGCAGCTACTAAGCCAACTTCTGTGAGAAGTTGCAAATCCTCAACGGCTCCTGAGAGATCCCAAGCTGGGTCGTATTCATCGGATCGTTGATGATAATGTTTATCCGTCCACTTTTGCAATTGGCTTTTACCCCAGCCTTCAGGTTGATTTCGGACGGCGTGTCCGCTGTGGAGATACACGGCTGGAACCCCGACTTTAGCAAGCGAGAACTGATCGGAGCGGTAGTAATATCCTTTGCTTGGTTCGAGATCGCCGACAACCACCCTGCCCTGTTTTGTCGCTGCGCTTTGCACGAGTTGATCCATGGTGCTTTTGCCCAGTCCGATGACTTGGACATCGTGTGTAGGACCGAGGAAATTGATCCCGTCAATGTTGATCAAGGCTGAGAGCTTTCCATTTGGAATCGGAGGATGTTCCGCTAGATATCTCGACCCTAAGAGTCCTTGCTCCTCCGCACCTACGGCAGCGAACAAGATGGAACGCTTGGGTTGGTAACCCGATGAGGTAATCGCTTGAAGAATAGTAAGAAGGGCTGCGGTTCCCGATGCATTGTCGATTGCGCCATTGTAGATGTTATCGCCGCGCTCGTCGCGATCAGCGGCCAAGCCGATGTGATCATGATGTGCCATGAACACAACGTATTCTTGAGCAAGCTTTGGATCGGAGCCTGGAAGGACTCCTAGGACGTTTGCTGTGATCCGTTCTCTTGCCGAACATTCGATCTGTGTAGAGAGGCTGATTCCCAAGGGAACAGGTTTAAAGTCTCTTCGGTTTGCTTGAGCGCGCAGTGTGTCTAGATTCAAACCTGCCAATGCGATCAGTTCGCGGGTTGCCGATTCTATGAGCCAAGCTTTCATATCGAGCCGTGGTCCGGCGGAATCTTTAAGTTCGAATTCCTCGCCTGTCCAGGAAGTTTGGATCACAGAGAATGGATAGCCGGCGGATGCATCGGTATGGATAATGATGGCACCCGCAGCACCTTGTCGCGCTGCGCTCTCGTACTTGTAGTCCCATCGACCGTAATATAGCCGGCGAGAACCTCCGAATAGTTCGGGATCATCCTCCGGATCGTTGTTCATCATCACCAAGATTTTTCCTTGAAGATCAACCCCTTTGAAGTCATCCCATCGAAATTCAGGTGCTTCGATACCGTAACCAACGAATACCAGTTCAGCATCCTTCAATTCGATTTTTTCGTCGGACTTGCCAGCTACAGCGATGAAATCGTCGAAGTACTTGAACTCCTTCTCGTTGCCATTTTTTCCATGTAAAGTCCAGGTCTTTTCTGGATCGCTGGAGAGTCCGAGCATCGGAAAGACTTGGCGGTAGGAGCCGATAGCGGGCACTACCTCCAGACCCTGGGCTTGAAAATGTGTTTCCAGATACAATTGAGTCATTGCATCTCCAGCGCTTCCAGGCCCACGACCTTCGAGTAGATCGTCTGCCAAGTATCGGATGTGTCCGCGAAGCGTTGATTCTCGAATCTTTCCTTGCGCGTCGGAGATAACTTGGCCGCAGACCGAGCTGGAACCGAGTGTAGCGAAAACGCTCCCCGCACAGAGGATAGGCAGAAGGCTACGGATGGCAAAAGCACTTTTTGGAGATTGCCGGTTTGGGGTCATCCAAGGAGTGATTAGACGAGTCATCGATTGGTTCCTCTGTTGCGAAAGTATAGAATGCCTTGAGACTATGCCAGTGTAGGAGGGGATGCAAGGTCTTGAAGCGAGAAAATGGTCTCACAACCTTACGAGGAAGATAGTAGTTTGCATGGCAAGCAGCAACGAAAAAGCCGGTTCCGAGACACAATCAAGCCAGAACTTACGAATTGAATTTGAGGTTCGTGGTATGACCTGCGCGGCGTGCGTTGGACGGGTCGAAAGGGCGGTGGCGAAAGTTCCCGGCGTGCGAAGGGTCAGCGTGAATCTGGCCACCGAACGGGCGAGCATCGAGGTCGACCCGTCGGATCTTGATATCGCGAAACAAGTTTCCGGTCAGGTCATCGAAGCGATCTCGGAGTCGGGTTATGAAACTCAACGCGTCATCCCCGGGCCAGGGGAGAAAGTCTCAACACAGCAAGTAGGTTTTGCCGCCGCGGATGTGTCCCAAGAATCCACTCTCGATCAAACGCAAAAGCTCTGGCGGGATTGGTTGATATCGTTGATGTTTGCGCTTCCTATTTTTGCGCTCTCGATGGGGCCGATGTTGTATCCACCTTGGATGGATTGGCTCATGCAATTCATGAGCATGAAGAGCTGGAATTTTTTATTGTGGGCATTGGCCACACCGGTCCAGTTTGGTCCGGGGTGGCGTTTTTATCGCAATGCGTACTACAGCTTAAAAGCTTGGTCACCCGACATGAATGTCTTGGTCGCTTTAGGGACCTCCGCTGCATACTTGTTTAGTACCCTTATCACTTTTTTCCCAAATGCATTGGGGGCTAGCGATCGACATGGATCTGTACCGCTGCATGTGATGTTCGAGTCATCGGCGGTGGTTATCTGTTTGGTATTACTTGGTAAGTATCTTGAAGCGCGTTCAAAGAAGTTCACGAAGGACGCGATCTTGTCGATGAGCAAGCTTCAGCCTGCCACCGCGTGGCTCCTTACGGGTGCTGGTGATCAACCGCAATCGCGGCAGGTTCCGGTATCGGAATTGAAGGTTGGCGATCGAGTAGAGATCCTCGCCGGAGCTTCGGTTCCCATCGATGGGCTTATCGAATCGGGGAATAGTTTTCTTGAAGAAAGCATGATTACCGGTGAGCCAATCCCGAAAGAAAAGGGAGTAGGTGATTGCGTGATTGGAGGGACGATCAACGGAAATGGTCGACTAGTGATTCAAGTTACGGCAACTGGATCGCAGACGTTTCTTGCGCGAATCACCCACATGGTGGCTGAAGCGCAGTCAAACAAACCACCGATTCAAAGTTTGCTCGATCAGATAATTCGTTATTTTGCACCAGCGGTTGTCGTACTTGCGTTACTTACCGCAATCGGATGGTGGACTTTTAGCAGCGAGAATAAACTTAGCAATGCGTTGATTCATTCGGTCGCTGTTCTTGTCGTCGCTTGCCCGTGCGCATTGGGGCTTGCGACCCCGATGAGCATGATGGTAGGTTCGGGGCGCGGCGCTGAGCTGGGGATTTTATTTCGTTCCCAAGAAGCAATTCAAAAGCTTGCGTCTATCCAAAGTGTGGTCTTGGATAAGACGGGGACGCTAACGAAAGGTAAGCCCACGTTTCGTGGCGCTTGGGTTCTCCCCAGTTCTGGGAATTCACACTCTCTCGATGATCTTTATAGTCTCGGTTCTATCGCTTCACGAAGTTCCGATCATCCGGTGGCACTAGCTATACGAGAAGGAACTCAGGGGGTGCGAGCCAAGGGGATACTGATGGAGAGCAAGGCTGTTCCCGGTCGTGGAGTTCAAGTTCGACTGAGCGATGGAAGGAGGATCTCGCTGGGTTCTTACAGTTGGATGAAACAACTCGGGATTACAAACGATGAATCGGATCGACTTGATCTTAAGCTAGGCGAGCAGGGTATGAGCCTAAGTTGGCTTGCTGTTGGCAATGCCCTTACAGGTGTCTTCGGAGTAGACGACCCATTGAAAGACGATGGGCCGCAGGCGATAGAACTTCTGAAGACCTTCGGCATCACAACGGAATTACTTTCTGGCGACCATCCAGGAGCGGTAGCCCAAGTGGCGAAAGCCCTGGGGATTGATCGATTCACCGGAGGGCAATTACCCCAGGACAAAGCACGAAGAGTGCAGGAGCTTCGTCAGCTCAAGCAGCGAGTGGCATTTGTTGGGGACGGGATCAATGATGCCCCAGCTTTGGCGAATGCAGATGTAGGGATCGCGATGGGGGGTGGAACTGAAGTAGCGATGAGTACGGCAGATGTGGTGCTGACGACAGGTCAACCCAAACGGATTCCGGAAGCGATTGGTTTATCTCGCGCGGTGATGCGAAACATTTACCAAAATCTGTTTTGGGCTTTTATCTACAACCTGGTGCTTCTGCCGCTCGCGGCCGGGTGGCTTTCACCTTGGACCGATTGGACGTTTACACCGGTAATGGCAGCGTTAGCAATGAGTTTCTCGAGCATCCTAGTCGTAGGCAATGCCTTACGACTTAGGAGCTATACGATGTTTCCGAATTGATGAAGCATTCGGAATGCGTCTGTTTGCAGATTCGATCTGAATATCTGCGTCATCAAGTATCCCGATTCAAGTCGGGATCTGTGACTTCTTCAAGATTACAGATCCAGATTACAGATATCGATCAAGCATTCGGTCGAAGGCTTTTTCGAGCATCTCATCGGTGTCGTATTTTCCGGAAGCGATTGCTTCGCGCATTTGAGCGACTTTATCGGCTCGGAACGATCCGCTGATAGAAGCTTGCGATACTTCGAGAGCTTCTGCGGAAAGCTCGAGTTGATCAACAGGTTCTTGGATCGATCCGGTTGAGGCAGCGGCTTGTGTATCCGCTGGTGCGGCAGCCTTTGCTGTTGAGCGAACTGCATCTACTCCGGACACTGAAAACTGATTCGAAATATGCATCTTCAAGATCTCCCGTGAAATACTTCGTTGGTTGGACTGCTAAAAAACTCGCGGGTGGTTCAGCGGAGCTGAAAAAATCCACCATTCATTCTTCGCAGTCCATGTCGCAGAGAGAGACCATCCGTACAGGCCAGGCCTTTTGGGTCAGGGCGACTTTGCAAAGAGACAACGCATTTCGCGAGCGTCTCGTTGCATCGGTCACATCTCTACAACAATTCAACGAATTTGGTCTCCTACCGTTTATACCGATGATGCGGGTGTTGCGGGTGTTTGCACGTTGTGGCATGCGGTACCCGTTTCGTTTCGCATCGAACGTACCCAAGTTGCAATCAGCGTACCAAAACGAATGTCAACTCGAGCAAGTCCCGGAATTCGACTCCGATCCTGTCGAGATGGCTTATACCCAAAACCTCAGGACCGATGCAAGCTCGCTAGTTTACCAAATGGATGTCGATGTATATGCCCCAATTTCCCATTCCAGCCTCTAGCAGAATGATCAGCGAGGCGTCGCAATGAATTCTTCGCTTTGCAAAGGCTGAAAAAAACTGCCGAAGTCTCAGTTTGAAATGATAGCAATCTCACTTTGGGCGAAGCAAAAGTGGCAGGTTGCGGAGATGTGGTGATTGTTTTTACAAAGTGGCATACAAAGGATTGTTGAAAAATGGAAATTCCTACAAATCGATGTTGACCTGGGGCATCGGTTTTTTTTAACCTTTGCCCCGTCGTCGAACGGCGAGGCGAAGGATCGCCCACGATCGATGGTCATGCTCTTTGGAAAATCGATTTTGCAAGGTCAGCAGGTTCGAGTCTCGCTTCCCAAGCTGGACGGTATCAGAAGTTGGCACATGGATGTGCCCCCTTCTGATGACGAGATTGTCGGCGGGTGTTTCAAACTTAGGTTTGAGTGCTCGGTGGTAATTCGGTGTGGACAAGGATCGAGGGATTTCGCGAATCAAACGGATTTGATTTCGCGACTTTCCGCTGACCGATTGCATAGAGTCAATGTACAAACCTTTGGCTCCCGGAAATGTAGCTCGTAGTCCTCCGTCCCCCCTGGGACTCGTTCACCTCCGGGAGCCTTTTTTTTCTTCAACGCTGCACATGCCCATCGACCATCGGGCATAACTCCTCGCGTTAATCCCTTCGCAGCGCCCCACATCGAATAGTGCTCCGAGCCCGTCGGGGCTTCGTTCACCCATTGCTTCGAGTGGGATTCTGCTATTTACCCAAATTGACTCTCTGTGCTATGGTACCCAATCAACGTTGCTACCCCAATTGTTGTCGCTGATTGGCAAGAAGGATTCTTGGCAAGAAGGATTCTTGGCAAGAAGGATTTGCAAGTAGGATTCATGGAGGAGTCTTGGCCATGCATTTGGTTCGCTTGGATATCGATAAGAAAAACGCTGCTTCACAATATCATGTCGGCCCGTTGGGTGCTGGCCTAAATGCGATCTACTCGCCTCTGGTTGCGAACAGCACATTGCTGACACGCTTTACCAAGAGTTTGTTATTCCGAGGCCAAACGCTCGGTGAATTCGATGACTCAGAATTCGCTTCGATCGACGGCTCGCTGACTTGGGTGGATGCTTCGGGGCATTTGCGCATGCTCGATTGTGCTGGGGGCAAGCCATTGCTGGCCCAACTCACTCGTGCTCTTAACCATCGCAACACTTCAGACTCTTTGAATGTTCCAACGGCCTTTCAAGATGACGACGAGCGAATTCGCGGTTCGGGCAACATGTTTTGGGAAGGTCAAGGCGAGGATCATCGTTGGGATGAGCTTCGGGCAGACCTGTTGTCGATGATTTTCTGCTCTCCTTTAGGATCGGTATCACCAGAGAAATTGTGGTGGGGGGCAAGCAAGCTTGGGGTTCACTGTGTAGCTCGGCGTGAATTGGACGACGGGTACAAGCACATGAAGGATGAAGAATCCTCGTTATTGAGTCGACTTCGAGACTCGGATCCGGTGGACCACGATCAGACGTGGTGGATCGCCGAACGAGAGCGACTCCGCGCGGAATTGCAATATGTGCAAGTGAACAACACTTTGCAAGTAAGTAATTCGACACCGAGCGTTCCATTAGACAAAGCTCCGGCAGCGGCAAGTGCGCAGCAGCAACCTTCGCCGCCGCAATCTTCTACCAAACCTGCCGTATGGGATCATTCACAACTGAGCCAACAGCTTAGCCATGCGGAATTGATGATCGACCGATGGAACCAGCGGGCACAATGGCATCAACGACTTGCTCAAGTCCAATCGTTGCTGCAAACCCGTTCTCCCTATCGTCGAATTTCCAGTGGCTCTTTAATCCCAACTGCCGAACGATTCTTGAGCGAGCTTACAGCCGGTGCTGTTCGACAGCTACCAGCTTGGGCCATGGAGGCTTCGTACATGCAAGCCGAATCGATGAATGCTGGCTTGCAAATCGATTCGATTGATACGCAATTACCTCCTGCACAAACTCGCCAACGTCGTCTTGTGGATCTAGCGATCCGACTTGCAATTGCTCAGTCCGCTCGATCTCGCATTGGCCGGATTCCATTTATGCTCGAACACTCGATCGATGGATTCCGTGGCGAGCCTCTCGAACAGATCCTCCATGTCCTTGCGAACTTCTCGCGCGATGGCTGGCAAGTTTTGTTGATCACAGCTGACGAGCACATCGCTCGTCGTATCGCCGGCCACGGTGGATGCGTTGCACGAGTTCATGAAAATCTTCGCTATGCGAAACCGCATTATGTCATTGATTCCGATACGGACTTGGGGCTTCATCCCGTCTTGGATCGCGCACCGATGATTAGCCAATATCGTGCCGCCGAAGGTTCGCAAGCCTTTCACGATTATCGCGAAGTGAATCGGCACCTTGACGGAATTGCTTTTGAACACGAACACGTGGAAATCGAGCAAAATGGGCAATTCGATCCTTGGCAGATTGGGAATCGCGCCGCGGCGCAAGTTCGCAGCGCGCCGGTTGTTGTACAGCGAAACGGGAAAACGTATTACCTCTCAGAGGAAAGTCCGGTCGACACTGTCCCCGGATTAGGAACGGAGACTTTGCGGAGGCTACGTTCGGTCGGCGTGCATCGAGTCAGCGACCTGTTTGCTATGAGCCTCGGTCGGCTTGCTCAAGTCACGGGTTTGCGAACCAAATGGTTACAAAACACATTGAGCGTAGCTGAATTGATGTGCAAAGTTCCTCAGATGCGAGTATTCGATGCTCGTGTTTTGGTTGCTTGCGGAATCTGCAATGCAAATGATCTCGCAAGCCAAGAGCCGTTGGTTCTAGCAAAGCGTGTGCACCGATTCCTCAGTACAGATGCAGGGAGAATGCTTCGGAAAACTTCCGAGCGAGGGGAGCTAGTTCGCTTGCGTACTTGGATCCAAACCGTTTATCAGCAGAACGGCATTCGAACCCTTAACGATGGCGATTCAGTTGATTTCGACTGGGATCGGCTGCAGCGAAAATCCAATCGCACAGCCGTTGTGCGGATGGCGAAAACCGATACGGATACCGAGTCGATAGAAGAAGATCCCGATGTTCGAGAAGATGCTGGGGAAAGCGTTTCGGAATACACGATTCATCCAGGTCGTCCCGACTCGGTTTGGAAATTCTATCTCGACCTCAATAGCCCAGTTGTCGATGCTCCCACCATCGGCCCGAAAATGGCGGAGAAGCTTCAGGCGATTGAAGTTAAAACTATCGGTGACCTGCTCGGTGCCGTACCGTCCGAAATCGCGGACGCACTAAGCGAGAAGAGTGTTACTCTTGCCGTTGTCGAGAACTGGCAAGCGCAGGCTATGTTGGTTTGCCGGATCCCTAACTTGCGTGGTCAAGACGCACAGTTATTGGTAGCGGCCGGTTTTAGGACTGCCGAAGCGGTTGCCGAAGCGAAGCCCGATCCACTCTATGATGCCATTGTTCGCACAGCGAGCACCAAGCAAGGCTTGCGGTTCCTTCGAGGTGGCAATCCACCGGATCGACAACGCGTTCGCTCGTGGATCGAATGGTCAAAGCATAGCCGCGCTGTCAAAGCCGCTTAATCTAGTTTAAGGGGCCGTGCGACTGACGGTGGATTTTTGCTCGGTACTCGATCTACCTAACCAAGGATCGCGTACCGTTGCTGCTCCATAAAGTTGCGATGAGAGTTGCGATGATCGAATGCTCGCAACTACAAAAGCCTACGGCTTACCAGGCTCATCTTGAGCGACTGGCTCTTCAGGGATCATCGCTTCGGGTTTTGATAAATGAAAGAAGTGGCCGTGATCGGCGGTTACGATTACAAGCGAATCGTCCCAAGCATTTTTCTTTTCAATCCAATCGAAAATCGATGCTACGGCTGCTTCACCGCTGTATACAGCCCCGATCGAGCTATCGATGTTATTGCCATGGTTCGCCCAATCAACATCCCCGGATTCGACGAGCAACCAAAAGCGATCCGAGCGATTTTCCAGGACTGCAATCGCCGACTGGGTCAATTCCTTTAGGGTCGGGTTCTCAGTGACATCTTCCGGTTTGTATACTTCCGGACCTTTGACGGTCTCGACGGGCTGGTAGTCGCCGTTGGCCGTTTGAAAGGGAAGATGTCCATTGACTGCGCCGAAGAACCCTAGCAAACGGTGCTTGCCCTCGACGGCGTTGCGGGTTGCTTCGCTTAAGACGTCGCTACCAGTACGGCCTGTGGAGCGTTCGGCTACGATGTATTTCGCGCCGGGGGCACCCTTGCGAACATCTACGGCATCTCGATCAACATCAGCCATGTACCGGTTACCTGGAATAAAATTCTCTCCTTGACCTGTTTTCTTATCGGTCATCTCGCCGTAGCCAGCTCCAAGAACGACATCCAATCCTGGGTATGGATTGGATTTATGGGTCACCGACGGCAAGCCGATCATGTCCCTGGTAATATCTTGATAGTCATCGCGACTAACGTTTACCGCGTAGGCTGCTGCAGGAGTTGCGTGACAGATCGGTACGCTGGTGACCGTTCCGACAGCGAATCCCTTGTCTCTCTGAGCCCAGTGAGCTATCGTCTCGACATGGCGGCGATCAGGGTAAATATTCAAAGCTCCATTTAGAATTTTCACACCCGCTGTCATGGAGCTAGCCGACGAAGATGAATCGGTCACAACGTGCGGAGAGGATTTGTTTCGCCCGATTGGATACTCAGGGTCGCTTTCTGTTTCCCAAGGCGTACTGCCACCGTATCGCCAATCGTAGCCACCGAACTTGGTAGATTCCTTTTTGTCCAATTGGGCATCGACATCGGTATCGACTTCTTCGCCGAGTGCGGAGGAAACGAAGTATCCGAAGTCCGTTTGGCATTTGTTATAGTCTTGGAATAGCAGTCCATTACCCCGGCCTTGGGAGTAAGCCACCTTTCGATTTCGATAGATGGCAGCGGCCCAAGTTGTTTGCCAGTCCATGCCGTCGAAGACGACGAGAAAGACGTATTTCTTCTTGCCGCTTTCGATCGCTTGCCGCTGCAAGCGATACACATCGGTTTGATCCGCGTAGTTAGCTTCGGGATTAAGTGTATTTACCGGCATGCGCCCGTAGAGTTTCTCAAGTCGCGTTGCATCGCGGTAGACGCTGTTTGCTTGTGTATAAGGAGCCAGTGAATCGCCGAATACATATAGGGGGATCAATCGGTTCGAGTGGTTCGTCCAGCTGCTGTAGCTTTGCGGACGATTTCCCCAGTAGCCCCAGTCTGCAGTTCTCGCTTTGATGGCGACATATTGCCTGGCAGCGAGCAAATCCAAGCCTGCAGGAATCACCACATCTTCCGGCCTAGGAGGGGGGACTTCCTCGACCTTTTTGTCTTGTCCAAGCCCTATTTGGGAGCCAGAAAGAAATGTCAAGCAGAGAGCGAGAGAGTCTCTGAGTAATCGTTTTTTTGAAATTTGCATCATGGCTAGCTGCCCCATTGGTAATGGGCAATGAATAAGGAAGTTTGGTTGTTGCGTCGATTGGCTCGAGATACTCGATGACCTTGAGCTGAACTATTATCAAGCAGACTCAAGAGTGGAACAGTTTCGCTGTAGTGGCGTGAGAGATCAAGCCATCGCTTGAAGGTAATTCATCAGACATTCATATGGCGAGCTTGGACGGCCCGCCACCTAGACGGCCCGCCACCTAGATAGGTAGTCACACAGCCTGTGATTGCTTCGAGGAGATGAGAGTAGTTCCTAGTATCTTGGGATCGAGGGGTCGATCTGACAGCTCCAGTCATCTATTCCACCTGCCATGCTCAATGTTTCTGGATAGCCATTTTGTCTTAGCCACTGGGTAACTCGAAGCGACCTTCCCCCATGATGACAGAAGACCACAATGCGTTTGCCCTGCATTGCTTGGATGTGCTCCTGGGAGGGGGGCCATTGGCTCATTGGAACCAAGTTCGTTCCAGGGATACTAGCAGTTTGGTGTTCACCAGGTTCTCTGCAATCGAGAAAGTAGACCGGCGTTCCTTGATCGTCGACCGTTGCATCGAGCCACTGCTTGGCTACTTGGACATCGATTTCCATCTTGGACCTTCTCTCGTTGCTGGAGTAGAGACTGTGAATTGTTAAAAACAATCGCATAAAAAAGAATCGGGCTGGGAGTAAACCCAGCCCGAATTGAAAAGTATAGCTGCCTAATGCAGATTATTCTACCGACGAAGCATCCCAGGTATCCCCTGCATCCTTGGTTCCCATGGCACCCCATGTTCCATAAGGACTTGGTTCGTTGGACCGAGGACCGTCGTTTCCTTCTGGACCCAATCGTCCGGCATCGCCAGCATCGACCGAGTTGGGGATAAATCGGACGTTATTGTCTGCGAAGACGACGTGGGCTCCTGCGCCGTGATAGCTCGAAGCCGACGAGATACCCCAGTCCCAGAGGGATGTGTTGCAAGAAGGGGAGTTCGGTGGAAGGATGGTTTGGATGGAGGCGTGATTGTAATCGCCGTCGTGCCATCGCATCCCTTGCGAGTGCCACAGGTCTCCGGTGTTAACCATCGATGGGTTGTAGCGATCTCCTAGTTGCACGCGCTTGCAACCACTTGGTGGTTGGACGTTTCCAGAGCCGGCTGCTTGCCATCGAGCACCTTGAATCCGCAGTTTGCCAGCCCCTGTACCGAGGTTCAACGATGGGGTGGTTCCAAATTCACCGAGGAGAATTGTGTAAGCAGCACCGTCGGTGATTTCGGACAATCGACGGGCATATCGGCCTTGGAATGCTCCACGGTTAGCTGCTGGGTGCCACGCGTTGTTGACGCTGATGATCGTATCCCCATAGCAACCGGCGTAATTCACACGGCCCGAACCATCGTAATCCCAGTTCGCATCTGGGTTCATCTTGCCTGGGTCCGAAGGGCATCGCAGGGAAGCGATCTGGGTGCGCCAAGGGGTGAAGTTTCCTTGCATGTCCCAAGTCGACCGAAAAAACGGGCGTTGATCTTGGATCTGCGTATAGAGCTGATTCTGTTCCATCATTGGAAGGACAGAGACAAACAGCGAGTATCGGTTGATTGGAAAGCGACCGACGTTCATGTCGGCATCGTGGACGCTCCAAGGGTTGTACGAGCAAGGGCCAGTTGCCCCTGCAGGGAGTCTCTTGTAAGCGGACTCATAGTTCAATACGGCCAAGGCGAGTTGGCGAATGTTGTTCGAGCAGGACATACGGCGAGCGGCCTCGCGGGCTGCTTGCACTGCTGGCAGTAGTAGACCAACAAGAATGCCGATGATCGCGATCACGACCAACAGCTCAACGAGTGTGAACCCCTGTCGACGTCGAAGCGACATGTGACAAGTCTCCTTGAATGAATGAAATGTGAAAAAATAGTGAATCGCGAAAGTTTACAGCTTAGGAAGGCTGCGTCAATTAATTTAAAGAATCCGGGGGCGATCCGCAACAGTGTTTGTGGATAACCCCTACAGAACGAATAATTAAATCAGTTCCCAGGATTTCCGGCTGCTTACGTAGATGGGAAATGCCGGTAAAAAGTTTTGTAATAGTTAGGAGAAAAGTGGGAATGCAACCCACCTTGAGAAGATTTACTTACAGCCTCTTTAGAACTGCCTCTTTAGATCGGGGCACCCTTCCAGCGTGCGAAGGCTTCGATAGCAAAGAACTCGGGAAGCCCGAGGCGGTTGTAGCTGTCGGCGGTCCCACGGTTTCTGTCTTCAGCTCGCTGCCAGAATTCGCGCGGGTCGCTTCCAGGGAACAACGCTTTATCTTTCTGGCTTTCGTGCATGAAAATCGCATTGCGTTTAAGCGTCAAATCGCTTGGGCTAAGCGGCACGGCGATTTCGATTTCATGAAGTGGATATTCTTGCCAAGCACCCCGGTACATGAGGACTTCGGGAAGGGGGCGACCTTCGGACTGCCATCGGAACAGGACGGCAAAAATAGCTTCGGCGCAGACGCGGTGAGTTCCGTGCGGATCGGCAAGGTCTCCGGCGACATAGATTTGGTCGGGAGCAACACGCTGTAGAAGCTCGTCGATGATGGCAATGTCTTCCGGACCAACAGGTTTTTTGGCGATGGTTCCGGTTCGATAAAAGGGCAGATCCAAGAAGTGCAAGTTCGCTTCGGGGCACCCGATTTCCAGAGCACCGGCTCTTGCCTCATTTTTCCGGATGAGCCCTTTGATTTGGAGGATTGCATCGGAGTCGGGCTGCCCTGGTTGTTTGTTTTCCAGATCTGCGCGTACCCGCTGCGCCATCTCTGAGGACTTTTGGGAATCGATTCCAAAGATTCGGTTGTATTCAGAGACAAGGTCCGCGACCATCCGAGCGTCGTGGTCGAAAACTGCAATGTTTCCGGAGGTCATATAAGCGATATGCGTATCGTGCCCGTCTTGGATTAATCGGATGAGGGTCCCACCCATGCTGATCACATCGTCATCTGGGTGCGGGCTAAAGCACAGAACTCGCTTGGACTCTTGACCGGCAGGATGATGGTTGATGGTTTTCATCATCCATTGAAATACAGTTTGCGAAACGGATTCAGCGGAGCCTCTGGTTCCGATCAAGTCATGCAAATCGTGATTGCGATAGTCTTCATCGGTAAGCTTGAGCAACGACTTGCCGGTTTGTTGACACAGCCAAAGCGCCGCTCGCTTGGTCATCACGTCATCCCAGTGGACATGATGCAAGAGCCAGGGCGTTGCAATTCCTTTGAGGTTAGCTGCCGCTGGAGTGTCGAGCAAAACTCGCACGTCGGTGTTGTCCTGAATCAACGATGCGGGAATGCGTTCAGTTGCTTGGCCCTCGATCGTTTCCGCGATGATCTTGGCTTTGTGCTCGCCGACCGCAAGCAGCAGAATGCGTCTTGCCGCAAGTATCGCGTGCAAACCCACGGTCAAAGCTTCCGTTGGAACGTTCGACTCACCAAAAAAGTCACTTGCGACACTTCGACGGGTGCTAGGATCTAGAGTACATCGGCGTGTTCGGCTGCGGCGCGAAGAAAACGGTTCATTGAACCCGATGTGGCCATTGGTGCCGATTCCTAGCAACACCAAGTCGAATCCGCCCGAGCGGTGGATCATCTCATCGAAACGCAAACAATGCGTCTCGACTTGGTCTTCCGAAATATTGCCATCAAGAAAATGAATCTGTTTCTCTGGAATATTGACGTGACGCAGTAAATGTTCTTCAAGCCACGCTTTGTGGGACTGAGGGCTGTAGGATGGCAATCCGTAGTATTCGTCAAGCAAAAACAATTCGACGTTGCT
>CAIJIZ010000673.1 GCA_903820735.1 uncultured Pirellula sp. | reverse complement strand
CAACCGTTACCTTTGTCCGACTTGACCGACATCGAGTTGACTGCGAAATGCTCCGATCTCGATGGAGTCTCCACGACACAAAACTTTCCAAAACTGGAGCTAAGCGACAAACAAGAACTGACACTTGAATTCGCGGTGCCACCTCGCTTGGCTCAAATCGACTGGGTCCTTCAAGCCAAGATACGCGAGGTCCGCACCGGCACCGAGCGTTCGCTCGCAGCGAACCATGTAACCCGTGTCAATGACTTTACTCGCACGGGATTTGTTTTCGATTCTTATTTGAATCGGACCGCCGATGGATTTCGAATCGAGATGCGAGGCCGAAACGGAGAACCGATACCTCGGCACGCGGTCGATTGCGAATTCAAACTCTATGGTATTCAACCAACACAACGCGTGCGGCTTGCAAGCGACGCTGCGGGGGAAATCGAACTTGGAAACCTCGCTGGTGTAGAACGTTTTTGGATCAGTAGCGCTCAAGCGACGCGAAGAGAATTCGTTTTGCCTAACACTACTTTTGATTGGCCTCAAAAATTGCACGCTGCCGTGGGCCAAAACCTACGAATCACTGGCCCGATCCCCCAAGAAAATCATGTGGGGGTTCTGGTAGGCACAGAAGCCCTCGAGCGGAGCGCAAGGCGATTCTCACTCTTCGAGCTTCGAAGCGGACTTGCGATGGCCGACCGAACCGATCGCATACAACCAACGTCAGGTGTGCTGGAAATAACCGGACTCGAAGCTGGTAACTACGCCCTCTTCGACCACCAACAAGGAACCCGCGTCGATCTGGAGATCACTCAAGGCGAACCGCGCGACGGATGGATTGTTGGCAAGTTCCGAACGCTTGGGAAAACGCCAGTCGATACTTTGGCGATCACCAATACGAAACTCGATGGCAAGACACTGCAAGTCGAACTCGTCGGCGTCGATGACTCCACCAGATTGCTCTTGGTCGCTGACCCGTATGCGCACGGCGAGTCCGATCAGTGGTTGCGAAGAACCCAAAGGTCTTTTGCACCAAGTCTGCGGCGCGAACGCTCCGCAAGTTTCTACGTGGACTCGATGAAACTCGACGAAGAATATCAGTATGTGCTCGCACGTCAGCAAGCGATGAAACTCCTTGGCAGCAGTCTTGCTCACCCGACCGTCTTGCTGAACCCTTGGGAACTCTCGGCAACCCGCAACGAAGCTCGACTAGCTCAAGCCGGCGATGCAATCGCAGAGAAGAGCAATGCACCCGCGCCTGCTCCCGGGGCACCCATGGCCGCCGATCCAGGCCGAGTCGCTGGTGCTGCCGGTTCGTCGCGCGACTACGGGTTCCTCGGCCAAGGTGCACGTATTCTGGCAAACGTCCGTCCCAATAAAAACGGAGTTATCTCCATCGAAAACGAGGAGCTAGAAGGACTCAGCGATGTAGCACTCTTTGCGATCTCCTCCGATATGGTCGCTTCCACTCGCCTGGCATTGCCTTGGACCGGCCCTCGAAAACTTGCCGACATTCGGTTGCAGGAATCGCTCGACGGCTCCAAGCATTACATCCAAAAAGAGTCGGTCCTGAGTATCGATGCCAACGTAGCGAAAGATCTTGGCGATGTTGGTGTCACACGCATTCGATCCTACACGTCGATCGGCGAGCTGATCCCATTGATGGACTCCATCCTTCAAGGCTCCGGAGCTTTTCGTCGATTCGATTTCCTCAAAAACTGGAATGCGCTCAGCGACGAGCAAAAACAAGCTCGCTACAGCGAGTTCGCTTGTCATGAACTTCACTTATTCCTTCGCCAGCACGATCGAGCGTTCTTTGATCGCGTTGTGCGACCTCACTTGGCAAACAAATCACCGCGTCAGTTCATCGATGATTGGTTG
>CAIJIZ010000672.1 GCA_903820735.1 uncultured Pirellula sp. | reverse complement strand
GTACGCCCTTGCGGCACTCGGAATCATCGCTCCGCTGATCTTTCACTTGGTGCGCAAACGCCCAAAAGATATTCAAGAGTTCAGCTCCGTTCTCTTTCTGGATTCAAATCCACCGAAGTTCAGCAATCGCAGTCACCTCGAGAACCTTTGGTTGCTCCTACTTCGTATCGCTGCGCTCTTGCTCCTTGCGTTCGCATTCACTAGACCCTTCTGGAAAAACCAAATCGAATCGGGCGATCAAGCGAGTCTACCTGCTGAGCGCCTGCTACTGATCGATACCAGTGCAAGCATGCAGCGAGAAGGAGTTTGGGACCAAGCCGTTGCACATGCGAAGAAAGTTATCGCCGATTCTAAACCAGGCGATCGTATATCGATCTACTCCTTGGACGAATCACTCGCTGCTGTTTTCACTGCTGAGCCGTCATCCGAACAGGCGTCCGTTTCCTCGAATCCGCTTGCCCTTGCCGCAATTGATACCCTTAAACCGACGTGGCTTCGCTCTGACCTTGGGAAAGCCCTATCGCAAGCCACCGAGCTAATCGAACAGCATAAGAGCGATCAGACAAACTCCGCAGCAACAGACGGCAGCGATTCAACACTCAGATCTGAGATCAACGAAGTTATTCTCATATCAGACTTCCCTCGCGATGGCACCCTAGAGAATTTCCAAAGTGGATCTTGGCCTCAAAACGTCAGTCTGATCCCACTCCGATGCACGCCGATCCAAGAAGGAAACGCATACGCGAACATCCTCCCAGTCGATGAAACATCCGCGAATAGCCTATCCGACAGAGAAGTCCGTGTCTTGATTGCCAACAGTCAACTTTCGAAAACTGATCGCTTATCGATACGTTGGCTCGATGCCGAAGGAAACGCAATACGGAACACGTCCTCCGAACATTCCGTTCCACCTGGCCAACAGCAGATTATACGTGTTCCGATCCCAATCCCACCATCGACCATCAGTTCGCAATCGACTACCAGCTCACAATCGATTTCCAACGCGCAATCGATTTCAAATAGCTGGATCCTTGAACTCTCCGGTGATTCCCAACCATTCGACAACCGCCGTGTTTACTCTCACGAAAACGCAACAGATATTCAGGTGGGCTTTGTTGATCGTGTGTCGCAGAGGGCAGAAGACTCGCTTTGGTTTTTTGCCAAACGCGTTCCGCTATCAAGGGTCTTCGAAACAGTTCAGTGGAAGCTCTTTGAACCGACAAACGCATTGAATTCCAACGACACGAAAGACATTCGTTGGTGGGTCGCTTCTCACGCATTGACGCAAGACCAAGCTTCCGCGCTCACTCCCTTTTTGCAAGGAGGAGGGCATCTTCTTTGGGTATGGGATCAGCCTGAAGAAGCAACATCAAGCCAGGCCGATGACCTACATGCGGTAAAAAGCCAGATACTCCAATCTTGGTTTTCAAACTCGATCACCCCGTCGATCGATCCTCCAAAATCCGAAAGAATGGATATCACGGAAGCCAGCTCGAAATCTTTTGCGTTGCTGGAAAACATCCAATTGAATCATCCGGTGTTCAGTTCGTTCGCGGATCCCAAATTCAACGATTTTTCCAAAGTTCGTTTCTGGCATCACCGTGTAATTGCTAACCTAGACACATCCTCTTGGAATGTGCTTGCGAAATTTGATGATGGTTCCCCAGCGATGATCGAGCGCGGGATCGGTAAAGGCAAACTGACAATACTTACCAGTGGCTGGCAGACCATGGATAGCCAACTGGCACTATCGAGCAAATTCGTTCCAATCCTTGCGGGCCTCTTCGAACAAGCCTATCCGGCGAAGCGTCCTCCCGAGCGATTTTCGGGTGAAACCTTCATCCCGGAGGAGGGTTACAGAAGGCTTACAACTCCGTCTGGCAGGAAACAAAGTTTCGAGAATAGCAATCCAGTGCTTCTCCGCGAAACTGGTTTTTACAGGGTCGAAACCACGATAGACGACCAACCCCCATCGAACGAAAATGCGTTGAACACCGCAGAAGTTCCCACGCAAGTCTTCTCCGTAAACATGGCCAAGTCGGAACATCGAACCGACCCTCTGGAAATTGAAGAATTCAGTCGTTTTGGTATTCGCTTAGAGACTACCACTTCGCGAGAGAAGAACTTCGAGAGAGTAGCGAGTACAAAGCGGCAATCAGAGGAACTCGAGTCAAAGCAACAATACTGGTGGTGGATCATCCTCGTGGTACTGGTTTTGACATCCATTGAAACTCTTTGGGGAATACAACGCGTATTTTCCAGCACTCGCATCCCGGCAACCGACGCCATCGCTTGAGCCATGGAACCCAATATGCATCCCAATATACTCAACCGAATCACTCGCGTAGCAGATCGGCTTCGCAGCCAATCGTTAGCTGCGTGCCTACTACTCTTTTGGGTGATTGTTCTACTGCTGGCACTCCAAGGATTCCTGCCAACATTACGGTTTCCTCGACAAGCATCAGGCGAATTCGATTTCTCATCTCCAACAAGCCTACTATGTGGATTGCTGATTCTAGGCCCGCTTGCACTCTATGTGATCACTCGGTTCGCTTATCGTAATCCCCGGGATATTGCCCAACGCATCGAATCAAAATACCCGGATCTAAAACAACGACTCTTCACCCTGATGTCTCCTGCTCGAGAAGGGGAGTCAGAGTTTATGCGAAATAAGCTTATCCTAAGCACACTCGAACACTCTGACCGCCATCCGTGGACAGAATTAGCTCCCTCAAGTCGGTATCGGTGGATGTGGTTTGGCCAGAGTGTTCTTGCGCTGTGCACCATTTCCTACCTTCTGTTCACCCCCTCGTCTATTCCGCAAAAAGAATCCATAGCGCAAGTCACGGAAAATGGTTCATTCACTGTAGAACCGGGGAACATAGAATTAGAAGCCGGCTCGGATTTATTGGTTACCGTACGATTTGGGAACGGAGTTTCACAACAAGCGACTTTGATCGCGCGAGATGAGACCGGCGGAACCGAATCCTTTCCCATGCAAGGAAGTCTCAACGATGCATTGGCAAGTTCTACGATTCGTAAACTAAAATCCCCCATCGAATATCAAGTCGTCGTCGGAGATCAAACCAGTGACACATTCCAAGTCAAGCTATTCGAGCATCCTGCGATCATTGCGTCCGATGCTTCGATCAAGTACCCATCGTATGCGCGATTAAAGGACAAAGAGATCAAGAATACTCGCAGAGTCACTGCGGTTGATGGGTCCACCGTCTCATGGGAACTTGCGATCAACAAACCTGTGAAGATCGCCGAGCTTGTCGACGAGCAAGGATCCGTATTGCCCCTTTCAATCGACCACTCGGATCCTACCAAGTATCGGATTCCATTGACTCTGAATGAATCACAGCGATACCAAATTCGACTTGTGGACACACAAGATCGAACGTCAAAAATCAAAGAGGAGCTCAGTATAAAGATCCTGCCGAATCAAGAACCGAAACTTCAATTAACCAGCCCACTCGATCAACGGGTTTCAGCTATCCAAGAACTAGCGGTCAGCGCGAAAGCTCAAGATGACTTCGGAATCCTGCGAACTGGAATTAGCGTAGCAATCGGCGATCGCCAACCGGAGGAGATCGTCATCAGCGAAGCCCCTTTAGCGACACCAGCAGCAACACCGGTAAATCAAGCGGCAACAGCACCGGTGAATCAACCGGCAACAGTACAGTATGACGCGTCCACCACTACCCATCAGCCACAGACTGTTAAGAAACAAGAAGTCAAGTACCTGATTGATCTCGAATCGCTCGAAGCGAAAACCGATCAATTGGTAACGTATCACTTCTGGACAGAGGATCAGAGTCTATCTGGGGAGATTCGACGAGTTGACAGCGATCTGTTTTTTGCCGAGATACGACCTTTCGAAGAGTTATTCAGGGAATCCGACGCTTCTGCGACCGAGCAACGTCAGCAGCAGCAACAGCAGCAACAAAATTCACCAGCCGGACAGCAAGCCGAAGAGTTATCAGAGCTACAAAAGAAGATAATGACAGCCGCATGGAACATATTGCGATCGTGGCCTACCGACAAAACCACAGACTCCTTAACGCCGGAGTTCAAGGAAAATATCGAAGTCGTCAAGACATCTCAAGAGCAAGCCTTCGAGCAAAGTAAAGCCATCGAGCAGCAACTCGTTGAACAGCAGCTACAGGATGCAAAATCCCTAAGCGAACTGACCGGGGTTCAACAGGCCATGCAGGCTGCGATCGAGAAACTACAAGTTGCTCCCACTCCGAAAGATTCGATCGTTATTCGGGAATCAATGACGGAAATGCGCAAAGCTTACGAAGGGCTTTTGCGACTGCGAGCTAGGGAGCACGAAATCGTTCAATCTCAACAACAGCAATCCTCAAGTTCTCAGTCCCAGTCCGCAAGCCAGCGAAATAGGCAACAGCAAATCGAGCAATTGCAGCTTGAACAATCACCGAGTCGCTACGAAGAAGAATCACAACCCGTGCCGGAAGAAGCACCGGTCGACAAAGAGATGCGTCAAGTGATGAACCGACTCGACGAACTTGCAAAGCGTCAAGCAGATCTTAATGAACAGATACGTGAGCTCGATGTTCAATTGCAACTTGAGAAGGAAGAAAGCAAGCGAACGGAACTCGAAGAGCAGTTGCAACGACTTCGAGAAGAACAAGAGGAGATGATTCGCGATACCGACGAAGTTCTTGAGCGAATGAACAATTCCGACATGAATGCAACCGAATCCCAACAAAACATGGAGGAAGCTCGAAAGCAAGTAGAACAAGCACGCGAGCAGATGCAACAAGCTCAAGAGCAACTTGAGAACCAGCAAACGTCGTCGGCATTGAATTCCGCAACACGCGCCCAGCAATCGGTCGATCAAACTAGGCAGCAACTGCGAGAACAGTCCTCCCAAGCCCTGGAACAACAAGTATCGAATCTTGTGCAACAAGCTCAGGCCATAGAGAAACGTCAAAGTGACCTTGAGCAGTTGCTCAAGAACCAAACAGCCGAAGAGTCACCCAAGACCGATACCCCATCCGCTCCGAGAGAATCCATGCTTCGAAGCGAAGCGGAGTTACTACAACAAGCCAGTCCGGAAAGCAATCCATCGGAGGGGTGGAAATCACAAAAAGAAGACCTACAACAGCTACTGGAAGGAATCAAAGAGACGGTCGAACAAGCGGAGTCCAGTGAGCCGCTTCTTGCCGAACAACTCTATGACACGTACCGAGATTCCGTCCAAGAGAATACAGAACAGCGTCTCGAACGAATCCCCATGCTAATCGAGCGGGGACTCGACCAACCTGCACTCGAAGATGCGAAGGCAGTTTCGGATCAACTACAAAAACTGCGACAGCGGATCGAAGATGCATCGCAGAGCGTTCTAGGAAATGAAACGGAGTCGCTTCGACGCGCGATGCGGGAACTCCAAGATGCTCAAAGTGAAGTCGATAGCGAGCTTCAACGCCAATCTGGCCAAAATACCGAAAATTCCAATACAGATAACTCCAATCCCCAAGAACCAAACACAAGTGATCAGGAAGGCCGCAACAACCAGGAAGGCCGCAATAACCGAAAAGGGGGAAGCAACCAGGAAGGCCAAAAGAACGAAGAAGGCCCAAATCCCGATAATCCAAACCCAGATGGCCAAAACCCAGATGGCCAGAATCCAGATGTTCCGAAAAACGACCAAGCGACCGAAGGCAACTCGGAAGGGGAGAGGGCAGGGAACCGAGCCCCTCGGGATTCACAACGGCGAGGCAGTTCCGATGCAGAGCAATCGATTCTCGAACAGATTGAAGCCGAGCAGTCCGCTGGGAATCAGGCAGAAGGTCGACGTGCAGGTCAAGCACGTGGCGAAGGTGGCGTACAAGCCGCACCGATTACCGGGGAGGACTATGCTCAATGGAGCGATCGTCTACGAGAAGTGGAAGAGTTGATCAGAGATCCCAACTGGAAAGCGGAGGCGGCGAGGATTCGAGAAGCTGCACGAGATTTCAGAGTTGAGTACCTTCGTCATTCAAAAGAACCGCAATGGGACTTAGTGAAAAAACTCGTATCCGATCCATTGAAGGATCTTCAGAAAAAGGTCAAGGAAGAGTTGCTGCGCAAGTCAGCCAAGCAGAATGAAATTGTGCCGCTTGATCGCGATCCCGTCCCGGAGCGATTTCAGTCGAAGCTAGACCGATACTTTGAAGAACTCGGTACTGGGGAGCGGAAATGAGCGAGTGGCTATCGAGTATCTATTTAGTACGTCCGGAATGGCTTGCGGGCTTTGCAGTGCTCTGGTGTGCGCTTGCGATCTTGCATTGGTTTTCCTACAGCAGCCAATCACCACTCTCCGTTCGGATGTTAGGCACGGGTGTAAGAGCTATTGGGCTAGCGTTGCTCCTCTTGTGCTTAATGGAACCTCTTCGACGCGTAAGTGTTCCTAAGCCTCAAGCGAACACCGTAGCGATTTTGCTTGACGATAGTCGTTCGATGCGAGCGTTATTTTCAAATAAATCTTTAGATTCCAACCAACCTCCAAATTCCAACCAAGCTCCAGATTCCAGCAAATCCGAAGCTTCCGGCAAATCAGATGTTCCAAGTACAACTGTATTAACAGACGCATCAGCCGATCCGAGTCTTTCCGAGGAATTTCGAAATATTATCGATGGTAAGGACTCTTGGATGGGTTCTTTGGAGGAAACTTTTCGAGTACGCAGATACCTCTTTGGCGATCAACTTCAAAGTGTCGACAGTTTGGCAACATGGACGGGGAGTTCCAATCACACACAGCTTTATTCTGCAGTTGCGAATATCGAGAAGAGGCTTGGAACCGATCGACCATCGGCAATCGTATTGATCTCTGATGGACGATCCTCACAACCCACAATCGATACGGGAAACACACCTGTGTTTCCCGTGATTCTTTCTTCAAAAGGCAATGGCAAACGGGATCTTTGGATCGATGACATTAGCTCGCAATCAAGCGAATTTGAAACAGCCCCGATTACGATTCAAGTCAAGCTTGGTCAACAAGGTTTCAGCAACGAGGAGATCGACGTCACGCTCTATGATATCGACGGAACCTTGATTGAAACCAAGCGGACCAGCATATCCAACCGAGAGAAAAACCCGACTGTCAGATTCCAGGTACGGCCCAAACAATCAGGACCTCAGAGCTACCGAATATCGGTTCGCTTGCTTCGAGATATCGAGGCTTATGAAACAACCCTTGAGAACAATCAGAGATGGGTAGCAGTCGATCGCGGGAATGGTCCGTACAGAATCCTTTATGTATCGGGGAGACCGAATTGGGAATTCAAGTTTCTTCGCAGAGCCTTGAGCGAAGATCCCGAGATACAGATTACCGGACTAGTTCGCATTGCAAAGAAACAGCCCAAGTTCAGCTTTCGAGGCAAGGCGGACTCGGATACCAACCCGCTGTTTTCCGGTTTTGAGGATGTGCCAGAGGAAGCCAAAGAGCAAATCGACGAGCCCGTATTTGCAAGGCTTGGAGTGCAATCTAAGGAAGAGCTAACCCGAGGTTTCCCAAAGGACGCTCGAGAACTTTTTGCATACTCGGCCATCGTAATCGACGATCTGGAACTGGAGTTCTTTACTGTCGAGCAATTGCAGTTGCTCAGGGAATATGTCACCCAGCGAGGAGGAACCTTGTTGGCTCTAGGAGGACAAGAAAGCCTCCGAGGTCGCAATTTCCGCGATTCGATTCTCGGCCAGATGCTTCCTGTCTATGGTGATTCACGTGAGCCGGAATTATTCGAACCGCAACTCGGATCCGAACGAGTCAACCCATTGCGGTTTCGCTTGACCAGAGAAGGCTGGTTACAACCGTTCCTTCGTTTGGAAGACAACGAGTCCGATGAGAACCGCCGAATCGAAGCGATGCCAGATTTTCTTGTTTGGAACGAAATCGAGGGAGTGAAAGCTGGAGCAAGAGTTCTAGCGGAAGGGACACAATCCGATGGAACCAAACTCCCTGTGCTGGCTGTCCAAAAGTTTGGTAAGGGAACCACGGCGTCTCTTCTACTCGGAGATTTGTGGAGATGGGCTTTAATGCCCACCGAGGAAGTATCTAGTCCTGTCCCGCAGGCCTGGAGACAATTAATTCGTGGTCTCATTGTAGATGTCCCCAAACGAGTCACCATGGAAACCTCGATCGATGAAACGGAACCGTCTCGTCGCAACATAAAGGTCCGCGTAAAGGATGCAGCTTTTATGGCAATGGATAACGCAACTGTAGAACTTACCATTACACCTCCAACGGGTGCACCATTGCGGTCTATAGCCTTTGCATCGCAAGAATCCGCAGGACTTTATGAATCGAGTATCCTCATGAAGGACAGTGGCGTCTACCAAGTTCTCGCAACTGTTGTTGGCAACGACCAAGCGACAAATGATGAGGAAGATATTGGACAGACCGCAACTTCATTCGTCCATGAACCCGAAGTTCGAGAGCTTAATCGATGCGAACTCGATATGGCCAGTCTCGCAAGGTTGGCGGACGAAAGCGGAGGATCAGTGATTGGCTTGGACGACATAAGTACACTAGCAAGCCGAATACCTTCCGAGAAGTTGCAATTCACGCAGCAACGTATAGATCCCCTGTGGCATTCCCCTTGGTGGCTGGCAGCCGCATTGGGTTGTTTAGTCGCCGAGTGGTGGTGGAGGAGAAAACATGGGATGGCTTAATTTCCCAAAGCGGCACATACGAACGACACTCAAGTTAAGTATACTGCTTTGGCCGTTGACGGCGTTCGCGCAATCAAGTCAGCCCCAGAGCCCTAATACCTCTTATCGTTCATCAAATTCCTCTTCCCAAGTCGTCGTCCCTCAAGTGGATAGCGATCCTACGGATGCATGCGTCGTTGTCGGTGCTCCCGGAGAACCTCAGTTCGGTGAGATGTTTTCTCAGTGGGCCAACCTCTGGGTAGATGGCCTTTCGTCGCGCCGAACGGAACTTATCGGTAATTCAACCGAGCAAACCTCAGATATCTCCGATCGTGAATCCCTCAAACGATGGATCGATCAGACCAAAGTACTTGATCCAAAACGAACACGATGGCTGATTCTCCTTGGACACGGTACATTCGACGGGAAAACGACGAAATTCAATCTTAGAGGGGAAGATATATCCTCGTCCGAGTTACAGCAGTGGCTTGAAGGGGATACGTCCCAGTGGGTAATTGTCGTAGGTGCAGCAAGCTCCGCACCATTTTTGAAGGCGCTATCTGGACCGAATCGTGTCGTAATCGTCTCAACGAAGAACTCCAACGAAAGCAACTTTTCACGATTCGGTGGATACATGAGTCAAAGTCTCAGAGAAGAGACGTGTGACCTAGATCACGATGGGGCCGTCTCGATCCTCGAAGCGTTCATTTGTGCTTCGCAGAAAACCAAGCAGTATTATGCAGACAATCGCTTACTCGCAACCGAGCACCCTTTGCTTGACGACAATGCGGACTCACTCGGTACAAGCGGTGAGAGTTACCGAGGAGTTCGCCCGGTTGCGATGAACGCACCTAGTAATACGCCACCGGAGAAGATCGATGGTCAGCTGGCGAAGCGGATAACTCTTAAGGCGCGTCCGTCGGATCAAGGGCTCTCGGAAGAGTCTTTAGCAGCAATCGAAAAGCTAGAGATTCAACTCGAGAGCTTGCGGTCTTCCAAAGAGTTACTGCAACCCGACGACTACTACTCGAAGCTCGAGACAATCTTCTTGGAGATTGCCAAGATTCGCTTCTCGGCTCGCCCGTAGCTTTCTTGGTTGCAGACAGCGAGTCGATAACGAGGGAGACGATATCGATATACCTGCAAGTTGTCCCTAGTGTGAACTTATTCCGACAAATCGTAACTGCCGTGTGTTTCGGGAAGTTGCAGATTACCGAAGGAGAAAGTGTCGAATAGCCGCTCCAGACGGTTATAGCATCGATGCAAATTGCGATAATGGCGAAACTTTGACAGAGCGCTCAATCCGTTCCCTCGAGGTTGGTCGGGATCAATTTCCCAGGGATGGATATAAAAGTGAATCGTCCTACCGGACTTCTCGATTTGCTTTAATCCCCAGCGGGTAAACCACCAAGGGAATATTCGGAAGTAACCACCACCACCGATTGGAATTCTCAAAGGGCCTTTTGGAAGAACAGAAACAGGATGCTCGCATATCGATTCTGTGCCACAAGTTAACTTGTACGAATCAAGGGGAGAATCCGGTATTCCGTATCGGTCATGTCGAATCGGGACCACACTGCTGTCATGTTCGATTCCGTGTTTACGAAGGATCGAAACAGCCCAGCTGGATTGTTTGGTGATGGAGAAACTCGGCGCGCGAAAGTGTCGGATTGTTTGCCCACTAAGTTTTGATAGAACGTCGTTGGCCATCGCTAAGTCGATGCCTAAAGCCGTTGCACCTTGTTGATAGACTAAGCGGTGCCAGTACGTGTGCGAACCGACGATATGACCATCTTGCGCAATCCGCTTGACGAGTTCTGGATATCTCTCCGCTACCCAGCCTAGCACATAGCAGAAACTTTTCACGTTCTTGCGGTCAAGCAGATCGAGCATCCGATTGGTATTGCCCTCAACGCGTTGCTCCCAGTCTCCCCAGGACTCTCTTGGAGCGATAGAATCGAAATTCGAGACGTGGTAGTAATCTTCTACGTCGATCGAGAAAATGTGCATGCAAAGTGCCCTTTAAGCGTATTCAAGCACAAGCCGTTGAGACGACGCTTTCAGGGAGGTTACTACGACTTCTTCGCCGAAGCTTCTTCGATCTTGTTCCACAAATCTTGGTAGTAGAAAGCGAACCGAGAATCCTCGGGCCTCTTTGTCAATCCAGCCAACTTGGTTGCAATGCTTCCCGGCACGCCGATCAAGCGTAGTGCGGTGCAAGCAACCATGGCGAAATCATACAGGAGAGAAGCATTCTCAACATATTCAAGATCCAGAGTTTGCTTCTTCAACACCGAACTAGTACCTGAATCGGCAGGCAGATTGATTTGCGAGAATCCAGTAATACCTGGCCTGATGGTCAATCGGGACTGATAGTACGGTATGACCTTTT
>CAIJIZ010000671.1 GCA_903820735.1 uncultured Pirellula sp. | reverse complement strand
TATGCTTTGCCAAAGAAAGCTGAAAACGTATCTTTGAAGATCCTCGACGTCTCCGGGCAAACGCTTCGAGAGATACGAGGTAGTAACGAAGCTGGTTTGCAGCGGGTTACTTGGGATTTCATCGCCCAAGGAGGACGAGGCAACGGCGGCAGCGGTGGTGCTGGTAGTGCCGGTGCAGGCGGTGCCGGTGCCGGTGCAGGCAGTGGGGGCGGTGGACGGGGGCCACGATCCGGAAGTGGAGCGGAAGGTGCAAGTTCATCAGGGGAATCGGGGCAGGGACAAGTTGCTGCGAGTGAAGCTGGAGAGAATGCTACGGCAGCTGCGAATACCGCAGCACCGACGGCAGCACCAGCAGCCACACCGGCTCAGAGCCCAGCAGGAACGCAACAAACCCCAGGTGCGGGTGGTGGTGGACAGGGCCGACGCGGTGCCGGTGGTGGTGGACCGGGTGGTGGTTTCGGTCGGGGACGCACTGTCTCCTCGGGAACCTACCGCGTGGTGCTAACCGTTGACGGAAAAGAGTATTCGCAAGAGTTGAAAGTTATCTCCGATCCGAACTTGCCCATCCAATCAGAACTGACCGGATTGACCGAAGAATATGAAGTCTGGCTTGGTGATGTTGAGCAAGACCAAGAGGGCGAGGAGGAAGAGGAAGACGAGCAACGTGGCGGAGCGAAGGAAGGCTTGCGCGATGGGGCAGGGGCATCGGATCTGTAGGTCGTCTAAACGAACTATAGTTCGATGTGAGTAGGAAGCGAAATTTGTTGGTCGGCAGGACTAGTTCGGCATTCGGTAGATTGCCGAACGTTTCCCTTCGATGCGGACTTTTGCGCGACCTTGATCGACTCGCAGTGCGGCGGATTTTCCAAGGAGGTCATCGCACTGAAACGACCAATTCTGTTCCATGGGTCGAATGGATAATTGGGTGTTGGGAGCGTCCAAGGGGAACTCGACCCATTCGGCTTGATCATCGTTGTTGATCACCACGATGAAGACATCGTTTTCATCGGTGCGTGCGTAAGCGAATTGCTGTTCGTTGTCGAGCAGGTCGAAGGACTTGCCCGTTCTGAGTGCACGATGGGACTTGCGTAGCGCTGCGAGTTTCGCGACATGCTCCCATACTTGTTGTTCGGAGTTGGTTCTACCTGAGGCATCGAAGGCGTTGCGTTGGTCACCGGGAAAGCCTCCTGGGAAGTCACGTCGATTGTCAGGGTCGGTGCCACCGGGCATTGCAAGCTCGTCACCGTAATAGAGAATTGGAGTTCCTCGGCTGGTCATGATCAAGCTCAGCGCGCATTGGAGTCCTTCGATGCTCGCCCCTTTCTCGTTCATGAAGCGAGGCATGTCGTGTACTCCTACAAACGTAGCCAAGCGATCAGGTGTTACGTAGATCCAATCTCGCGCGAACATTTTATGGATCTCTCGGATGCTTTCTCCTTTCGCAAAGGTTTCGCGAATAGGGGTAAACAGACCAAAGTCAAAGAGTGCATCGATGTTGGTGTCGATTCCATCGTGTCCTTTGCGGCCCCCTTGGTAGTATGCCACTAGCACGGGGTCGGAGTCGTATAGTTCACCGAGGATTTTAGTGTTGGGGAACTCCTTCTTAACGGCGCTTGCCCACCTCTCCCAGAATTTTCTTGGAACGTGTGGCAAGGTATCCATTCGGATAGCGTCATAGCCAGCTATTCCCAACCACCAGATGGAATTTTGAATTAAGTAACGTTCGACTTCGGGGTCGTCTTGGTTGAAGTCTGGCAGGATATCGACGAACCAACCGTTGAGATTGGAAGCTTGAGTGCTTTGAGCAGCACGCGGGTTCATGGCCGTCCATTTTTGCCAATTATTGGCCGAGTGAGATTTCTGCGAGCCGTTCCACCAAGTTGGAGTTGGGGGATCGTTTACCCAGACATGATAAGGCCCCGTATGGTTTGCGACTTGGTCTTGAATGACCTTCATCCCCCGCGCGTGAGCTTCGCGAATGAATGTTTGAAGATCCTGCATGGAGCCGAAATGCTCATCGATTCCGTACATGTCCGTTGCGCCGTAGCCGTGGTATCCGGTGGTAGGGACTCGTTGGCTACCACCTGGTTCGGGATGCATTTCCTTCAGATCGGGTTCATCGTTATTATCGTAGATCGGAGTAGTCCAGATGGCCGTAGCGCCGAGACTCTCGATGTAATCGAGGCGATTGGTGATGCCGCGAAGATCGCCTCCGTGGTAGTAGCGGGACTTGGTTCGATCGTAGATCGATGGAGATTTTTCAGGGGTGTTGTTTGTTGGGTCACCATCGCAGAATCGATCGGGCATCAGAAAGTAAATAAAGTCGTTTGCATCGAAACCTTGTGGCTGATGCGTAACTGCTGGGAGTACTTCGTAGGAGAACTCGGCCAAGGAGTGTTCTTCGGGGGAGCGATGAAGTCGGACGGGGAAAATACCTGGGGGACATTCGGGAGCGATGTGCAGGTCCGCGAAGAGGTAGTGTCCGTTCTCGCTGGTTTGAACTCCCGTAAAATGGATGTGATCCGAGTCGCAAAGGAGCAAGAGTTTTGAATCCAAGCCGCGACCGTAGAGGAGGATTCGAATGGGGTTGGTTTTCGAACCGATCCACCAGGAAGGTGGTTCGACTCGGGATACCGCAACGTCGGAGGATTTAGTAGGTGCTGATTCTTGTGAGATCACTGGATCTGCAGCAACCGGATTTGCAAAAACTGGATTTGCAAAGACTGGATTTTCAAAGACTGGATTTTCAAAGACTGGATTTTCAAAGACTGGATTTTCAAAGACTGCGTTCGCAACGATTGGGCAAGTGTGCCAGTAAGGTAGCAGGCAAAAGGAAGCGATTGCGATCGAACGCAGAAATTGACGGAAGTTCGGCGTTGTGGAAGTTAGTTTGGCGAGTGGTTTGATCGAGGGAAGAATTGTGAGCATCAGCAGTGGTTCTTGAGGCAAAGCGTCGGTGATGATGAATCAAAAGATTGGATTGGAGGATCAAAGCGCGTCAGTGATCCTACCGTCAATTATCCTACCTCGAACAGAAAGAATCGTCAGGGAGGTCGAGTTGAGACGAATCGCACTACCATTTCGGGGAAAACGCAAGCTATACTTAGGGAGTTCGGATTCCCGCTGAGGAATTTGAACAGGCAGCGGCCTCCTACCTCCCACCACTACTTCCCACCACCTATCACCCACCACGAGACTTCCCTCTCCCTGATATTTTCCTCACTCGATACCCTGACTCGATGATTTCCTCTCAACGATTATTTCCTCAAACCGGTGACATGATGACACTTCGTTCACGTTTAACTTCTGTTCGCTCGAAACATGCAGCTCGTATGTTGCTGGCCACTTTGTTGGGGTTGTCGAGTTCTACGATGTTATTTTCGACAGCGCAGGCCGATAATTGGCCTCAGTGGCGAGGGCCCAAGAATGATGGGGTGTCGACGGAAAAGAACATAGCGACAGAGTGGAGTCCAGAGAAGAACGTCGAGTGGCGTTGTGAATTGCCGGGTCAAGCTGGTGCGACGCCGGTGGTATGGAACGATCGGATTTTCTTGACCAGTTCCGAAGGGGATGATTTGGTTTTGATTGCGGTCAGTGCGAAAGACGGATCGAAGTTGTGGAAGCAAAAGGTTGGTTCTGGGAATCAAGACGCGAGGGCGGGCGAAGGTAACTCGGCTTCGCCATCCCCTTGTACCGATGGTAAGCATGTGTGGTGTTTTTTCGGGACTGGTATGTTGGCTTGTTTTACCGTCGATGGTGAGCCTGTATGGCGAGTCGATGTCAACGAGAGGTTTGGCAAGCTCGATATTCAGTTTGGGATGACAAGCACACCGGTGCTTGAAGGTGATGGGCTATATTTGCAGTTGATTCACGGTCCGATGAAATTCGATGACAACACTAGAATCGGCAAGGTAGTCAAGCTTGAGAAGACTACTGGAAAAACCGTATGGGAGATTGATCGAGTTACCAATGCGGGGTTTGAGTGTAAGCACTCGTATGCATCTCCTTTTATATATCGGGATGAGAAGCAGCAGTTTTTGGTGGTTCATGGTGCGGATTGCATCACGGGGCACAGTTTAAGCGACGGTAAAGAGATGTGGCGTTTTGGTGAGCTCAATGGTCCGACGGAGTTGAATCCCAAGCAAAATGATCCGACTTTCCGATTTGTCGCTTCGCCGGCCATGATTCCCGGAACGATCATCGTGCCGACAGCGAAGGAAGGGCCATTGGTGGTATTGAAGGTCAACGAGGCGTTGCAAGGGGAGAGTTCGAAGAAACCAGAGGTAGTCTCGTGGTCGATTCCCCGAACGCCAGACGTTTCGATTCCTTTGATTGTCGATGGTTTGGTGTACATCTTGCACAAAGATGGCAAGTTGCAGTGCATGGATTTGAAGACGGGCGAGGAGATTTACTTTAATCGCACGTACACCGGACAGCATCGCAGCAGTCCGACGTATGCGGATGGCCACATTTATTTTTCTTCCAATGATGGGCACTGCACGGTAGTTAAAGCGGGTCGCGACTTTCAAATTGTTTCGACCAATACGATGAACGAGCCGATCACGGCTTCGCCTGTGGTATCCAACGGCGTATTGTACGTCCGTTCATACCAAGCCCTTTACGCGATCAAGAAATAGAGCGCACAGAGATGGGAAACGGGGCATATCGCCATTTGTTCAGCGGGAAAGCATCCAGCAGTAGATCGCTTAACGGCGATGTGCTGGGTTGTCAGGAGTTCAATCGAGGAGCTCGATTGCATCGCCGGCAGTTGCTTACGGCTGGATCTCTTAGCGCACTTGGGCTTGGACTCGGCGGTGTGCCAGTTGCGTATGGCCAAGAGGCGATGAGGGGTATTTCGCAAACGCATGCTCCGAAGGCCAAGCGGTGTATTTTTCTGTTTATGTGGGGTGGCCCGAGCCAGCTCGACACGTTTGATTTGAAACCCGATGCACCGGCGGAGATTCGCGGTGAGTTCAAACCGATCTCGACGGCTGTGCCTGGAACACAAATTTGTGAACACTTCGGGCAGCTCTCCAAGTGGACAGACCGATTAAGCATTATCCGTTCCCTTTCACACGATGATCCAGCGCACTTGTCGAGCGGGCATGCGACTTTGAC
>CAIJIZ010000670.1 GCA_903820735.1 uncultured Pirellula sp. | reverse complement strand
AGCAATCAATCAATACGCCACGTTCCAAATACCGACCGCGAAACCCACCGGTCCGCGCATCAACCGACCCAGCACACACCGTCGGTTCTGGTTTTCTTTGCGTCTTTGCGTGAGCCTTCGTCCCTCAACACACGGACCTGGAGGTCCATGCTACCCTTTTTCCTGCGCGTGCATGGTACGTTCCGCGGTCCTTTGGAGCTGGCGGCGTTTTCGAAATGACGGATGTGGTCGATGCAATGAAGATGATTGCGATTGTGACCGGGACCGCTGCACATACCCTACGTTGTTATCGATGAGTTCCAATACTTCAATCGCAAGGGCTACGAGCAGTTTTGTTCGTATTTACAAGCAAGCGTGGATCGATTGTCGGCCAAGGCGGATCAGGTGCAGGGTGGACTAATCGTCCTTGGGTCGATCCACACAGAGATGGTGGCGCTGCTCGAAGATCGAACGGCACCTCTCTATAACCGAGTCACGGGCACGATCAACCTTACGCATCTAGACATTGGTTCGATTCTATCCATCCTCAAAGATCATGCAGAGCCGAGCCCGCAACACCTGTTGTTTCTTTGGAGCCTCTTTGAGGGAGTACCGAAGTTCTATCGCGACTGCTACGAACAGAATGTGCTTGCCGCTGACCGCAAGACGATACTCCGTCGCATTTTCTTCGAGAGCTCGTCACCTTTACGGACCGAAGCCGAGAATTGGGTTCTGCGTGAACTGCGCGGACGATAACGCCTTGCTCAAGCTCTTCGACGATGTGAGAAGTAACACGGGTATAAACATCGGTGCGGGTGGTAGTAGCGGTGGCCATGAATCGATTCCCTTTCTGAGATTTTGAAATGCCCCCTTACGCGAAACGCGCTCGCGTTTTCCGGCGGAAGGGGGGCGAAGCCCAAAAGGAAAGGGGGGAGGTGCGTCAAGGACGACTGAAGCGGAGGGGCACCCGGTCTGCACAAGCGAGGAACGAGCGCGGAAGCACTCGGTCGCCTGGATGGCGAGGTGCCCAGATCAGTGTGGGAGGGAACATTAGATGGGAACTACTTGGAATTGATCCGTTGTTCCAGTGCGGCAAGTGTGGTGATGATCTCGTCGAAACTCACTGGTTCCACAAGATACATGTCACGCATGTTCTGATAATCACGCCTAAGGTCAGCAATGCGTGATTCAGGCGGCACGAGTTTAAAGCTTCCTGGCTTGGCTGTATCGTAAGAAGCCCAACCGCTACCAAAGAACGGGCTTTTCCAGGATACGACCCGCTCTCTCAGATCATCACGGGAAATAGCTTGTAGGGCGATAGAGTGCCCTGCAAGTGCAGCGGTATCGGCGTAATGTCGCGAGAACCGGTCTGGCGTGGGTTTCTCGGCGGGGCGGTGATATTCGGTATGCAGAATAGTCGCTTTTTCCCAGAACGTACGTTGCAGTTCGAGGGCGGTGACTTCACAAGCCCAGTCGTCAAAGGCTTTTGGCAATACTTCAGCGATCCAAGGTTGTACTGCGTGCCTTCCGGTCGGCTGCTGATCTGTAAGCGATCCGAACTCCAGTTTGACCGAACGTTTCAGGTATTCGAATCCAGCGGGCTGAGTCGAAGGGTAATGGAACAACAACACCGGCGAATGCGTTAATGGATCGGTCAGGTATTCAAACCAGTTGGTTTCCCGCTTTCCCATAATGGAAAGGACATGCTGCTCCAATGCGGGCATGATCTGCTGCGATACGGCCTGGCCGCAAGCTTGCTCGGCCTTTGCCATCCATTTATTGGCTTGATTGCGGCTGGTGCCAGCTTGTTCCAGTTTCAGAAACTGGGGTGACAGGGATAGGTCGATGTCTTCGGAGAATCTTGCTATTACGCCGTAGACCTTGGAAAGCGAGGTTCCTCCCTTGAAGACAATGTGGTCGGCAAACTCAGAACGGAAAAGTGTTCCTAGAAGCCAGCACACCCAGAAGTCTTTCTCGAACACGATGGGAGAAACGTTACGCTGGATCGCCGCTTGGTCGATGTAGAGCTTGCGGTCACTTTCGGACAGTTGCAGGAACTTCAGATTCATCACTTCTCCTCGGCTATCTCAAGGAATAGCTGGCGCATCCAGGCAGGAGCAAGCTTGATGTCCTTGGTGATCTGCCGACGTTTATCGAGCGGCAATTTCTTTTTCAGATGAGCGATACGCTCGGGCGTGATGTGATCCTTTCCAAGCTCTCGAAACGCTTGGATCAAAAGGCCGCTCAATCGGCCTGCGGCAGCCATGTTCTTCGCAGTGGTCTGCCGAAGCTGTATGGTCATGGGGCCGATCTTGACGGTTCGGCTGGGGCCATCGGTCAGGAAGACCGCTTTGGCGGGCACCTGTTCGGATAGGCCAAGAGCATTTGCGGCATAGGCTCCCGCAGGCTGAAGCTTGATCTGATCGCGTCCGGCAAAGGCCTTGGCAATGGTCTCTGCCTCCGGCATTAGCTTGCCGAGAACCGGATGCTCTATGGGGTAATCGTAAACCCCACGAGCGAGCCGCCTGATCGTGCCTTCGCGGGTGAGGTTGTGAAGGGCTACGTCTATGGATTCACGGCTCCCCAGTTCCAGGAAATCGGCTGGAACGAAGACGCACCCCCTCCCGCGTCCTCGAATGGACGCAAGTATTGCTCTCTCAACGGCTTGCGGCTCTCTTTTCCGGCTCTTCATTTAAGAAAAACTACCCCATTTTCCTTAATAAGTCAAGCTTTGTTTGCTGGGGCAAAATCTGGAAAAAGCAAGGAAATCGTGCAATCACTCGACGTCGGTGCTTTTGTTGCGACGATCTAAGGAAACCCGACGCTACCACGGCAAAAAGTGCGTCGCGAAACCGTCGGAGCAGACGACAGCCAAGGGAGCGAAGAAACGGGGTGATGACAACGTCCCGGCCTTTGGCTTCGCTGTGATTGGCTCTGGGAGCCACTTTCAGCGAGACACTGAAAGTTTTCCATGATAGTATTGACCTGTACTAACTTGGTGCCTTTCATGGGGAAACGCGAGACTGATAAGGCAGGGATGCACACGCAAGACAAGCAGCTTCGAGGTCTTTCTATCGAAGTTGCAACGGAGAAACGGCGTCTTGATCAAGCTCTCAATGCTAAAGAGTTCGCCTTGTGTGCTGGTGTCTCCTACTCAACAGCACGGCACTGGTGCGATAGCCCAGGACTGGCGGACACCGGCGGCGAACCCTAAACTCAAGCCGGAGGAAACCGAATGTCTACTAATCCGAAGAAACCTAATCGCAAGTTTGACCCCGAGTTCATCGAGAATGCTGTCAAACTTGTCACTGT
>CAIJIZ010000669.1 GCA_903820735.1 uncultured Pirellula sp. | reverse complement strand
GGGTTCTGAGGCGACTCTGGCGACTCACTGGACGACTCACCAGGGGGCAAGGCAGCGCACTAGACGACGCAGCATGTGCAAGCATGCACGTGCATGGACGTGCAGGAAAGCCAAAGCAATTGGCCAGAAATGCGAAAAACCCTGGGAAAACCAGGGTTTTGCAGCGGAGAGGACAGGAATCGAACTTTTGAGTGTTTTCCCGATGGTTTTGGTTAGTTCGAGAGGTGCTACATTCGTCGGTTAGGTTCGAAGAGGTATCTACTTGAGACGAATCGGGATTGAAACTTGACATCCATACATTCCGATGAGACGATTGCGTAGCAACCTATGTGGCTAAAAGGAGTCTGAGATGCTAGCTAGTGAAAGACGATCTCTCGTGTCGAAAGCCAAAGTGCTTTACGAGTCGATGCGGTTGAGACTCGAGCGGGAGTTCGGGGGGCAATTCGTTGCGATCGAACCGGAATCTCAAGAATTTTTCGTCGGTCAATCGTTCGATTCTGCAGTATCTGCTGCGAGAACAGCGCATCCAAATCGCGTCTCACATACCATTCGGATCGGACATCAAGCGGCCTTTCATATCGGGATTATGGAGCGATGAAGGGACATGTTGATCAGGAAATGCGGGCATTATTGCCCATTCGTATTGGGAAACGAAACGCAACGCCTGAACTAGAGATTTTTGCTTGGTTAGATACGGCATTTAACGGCACACTTGTCCTGCCAAAGAAAGTGGCTTTTGAACTCGGATTGCCTATAGAGTCGATTGCCGAAGCGATTCTTGCAAATGGCGAACTTGTCGAATTGGAAACCTACGGATGCTCAGTACATTGGCTCGGGAAAGTCTACGATACACAGGTAGTAACGAATGAATCGGAGTATGGACTCATCGGGACCGGTTTATTGGTCGATCGGATTATCACTGTCGACTACAAGGCCAAAACTGTAAGTGTCGATTAAGACATCGTTTCGGTTCCCAGGAATGGAAGATGTCAATCGTATGTGCCGAGCTGTCGCGACCACTGCGACGCGCCGGCGTTTCGGGTTGGCCACAACTATTCCACTCGATACGGGCGAGCACAGGCAAACCAAGCTCCAGCGTGAGTTCCCGCTGCACGTGGTCTGCTCCTGGCTTGGAAACTCACCGCGCATCGCACAGCAGAGTTACCTGCTCGTGACCGAAGATGATTTTGCTAAGGCGGCCGGCGTGGCGAAGGTGATGGTGGAGTGAGTCGGTTTTGTGGGGAGCGTGCCCGGAAACGGACAGTCTTAACCAATTTCGTCGGTCTTCATGCTGCCGTCGTCCGTTGCACGGCCATGAGATCATTGCGGAAATGTGGGATGAATCTTGTTCGGGAAGTCGGATTCGATGTCTTTGAGTTCCGCAATGAGTCCCGGCAAATACGTCTGGTCAATATCGAATTGAAATCTCAATTCATTGCCGTCGACGACACGATCTTGGGCAGTGCCATTGATGGCGATTCCGCCACGTCCGTTCCCGATGCATGCGATTTGTAGTTGACCTTCGATTGTATCGAAGTTGGCACTACCACTCAGCGTCTTGTATAGCGATTCGAGTTGCCGCCGGAATCGGGGAAAATCGCAGGTCACGAGCGTCGCTACGATCGAAGCCGAGAAAGCGCCCGTATGCACGGAAATCTTGGCGGACACCCAGTCGTCGCGTTCGTCGGGGCGACCGTTGATCTCAACGATCAGGTGGTCACCGGCTTCAGTTCCGAGTGTGAATGAGGGCATTTTGCAGTGTGTCCCGCTGACCGACGAACTTGTTTTTATACGGATCAGTCTAAACTCTGTAGACCGCACCAATGCAGCCTATCACGCAAGCTAGCCTCGATCCGAAGTGTAGGTTATCAGGCACTTGCGAGCGGATCAAGAATTTTGTGGAGTGATAGGCTGTTTCGGTCTATCCTCGCCATCCCCGCATTTCGAAACATCACTCAAATAGTTCGAATCCTACCGCCTCCACGGGTGTGGATCGGTACCAGACTGTGACATGCAATTACATGTTTTTTTCTTCAACAGTCAAGATTGCCTTGATCTATACTCGTCGAGCATTTTACGTCGATGTTCGAGTTCTGTTAATCGCTCAGCGATTTTTGACTGGTAGTCAGGATCATGCATTATCTCTTCTTTAATATCGTTTTCTTGAGAATACCTGAGCCGTTTTTCACTACTGTCGATTTCCAATTCAGCACGTCTTAAGAGTTTCGCGGGGACAGATGAACTAAGTCTAGGTGTCGAAATCCTTTGTAGATCATTGGAGATAGAATGGCCGATCTCATTCGCGTCTACTGCCCAGATTTTTAGCAGACGAAGTCGAGATGGGTCGTAAATCACAATCCCCAAATCGTCCATTGTGTGACCATAGCCGTGGTAACCCAAGCGAGAAACCCATTTCCGTATATCTCGTTTTGCTTGGTCATTTAATTCAGCAAGATGATTGAGATGACTTATTATCGCGACCAGTTCTTTAGGTCGAAGGTGTTTGTTGCTTGGGATCGCATGGGCAAACTGATTCGTAAGAATCTCATGTCCAAATTCCTTTCGCAGGGAATCAAGCTGATGTCGATCTGGAGAGTCCTCCAATCGCAGAACCCGCGTACCAGGAGTGAGTGCCAGCTCGAGAATGTACGAATGCACTGTCTCATCAAAAAAAAACCGTTCCAGTACTAAACCCTACTGCCATCTCAAGATTACGTGTCAAATAGATTCCGCATCCGAGATGGCCTGACCAAGATCGGTTATGCCTGTCGAGGATCCGGAGTCCTTCGATTGAGATACAAACCGCCGAACTGGCCGAGGTTCCGTGAAAAAAAGTTCTCCCATCTAGGTGCTCGCGGATTGCTGACGATTCGCCTGCCATGAGACAATACCTGTTTTATCGGACTTCGATTCGAGAATAGACTCTATAATAGCAACAAGCAATGATCTTAACTTCCATGCAGTCCTCGTAGCAGCAGGTTCTCAATTCTGCTTCACTGATTTGGGTAACTTTGAAGGCTTGGGAAATGCCCTTCCCTCCCGTGCCTGAGATATTCCTCACCCCCATTCTCAGACGACCCGATTTTCCGTCCGCGACGCGAAATACAACAACGCAGGCGCGGCTCATGGACAGGCTGTCTTGCCTCTCTAGGAATTGGATCTGCCGTTGGATAGGTTAACATAACCTGATTCCTGGAGATTTCGATGACCAAATCACGTAGAAAATTCACTGCCGAGCAGAAGGCCGCGATCGTTCGAAGGCACCTCAAAGGGAAGGAGTCCATTTGCTCCATTGCAGAGGAACTCTCAATCCAGCTAACGCAGATCCATCAATGGGTTGCTACCATCCCTTGGCTTCAGGAGATTACACGGATAGTTCGAATCCTACCACCTCTGCTGCAAAACCACCTGTTTTCCCTGGAAAAACGAGTGTTCTGAGGCGACTCTGGCGACTCACTGGACGACTCACCAGGGGGCAAGCCAGCGCACAAGACGACGCAGCATGTGCAAGCATGCACATGCATGGACGTGCGGGAAAGCCAAAGCAATTGGCCAGAAATGCGAAAAACCCTGGGAAAACCAGGGTTTTGCAGCACGGGCTTCAAAAAGCTAACGGAGAGAACCGGAACCGAACTTTTGGGTGTTTGCCCTGTGTTTTTGAAGAGTTCGAGAGATGGGGATAAATCGCTGCGATCCCAAAAAACAATGCACCGAACGGGCAATCTTTTCTCTATTACGGAACAGTCGGAGCAGAGACATCACTAGACACTAGCTTGGGCTGCCGGGTTATGGTTGCCACGGACTGGGGATCGTATATTCGAGCTGGAAGTGTAATCGTGTTTCGTTCCCTCGACTTGATGTCGGCGACGATCTTCTCAAGATCATTGCCGAACTGTGCAGCCAATTCGCGTTTGATTCTTAGGATTTCATCATTGATAGGATCGGTCGTCATTTTTTTAAGCTCCAAGCAGCTCATCCGGCGAACAAATCGAAGGTGGGTTGTATCCACAATCTCGACATATTTGCTCAATCGTTACACGCGTTTCGGCGTTTGCCATATCGGCAAGCAACTCAAGCCTTTCGGTTGCAGCCGTTGAGTCTCCTGCAGAGCATTCATCGATTACAACCTGAGAGATGACGATTCGGTATTTGTCTCGACACGCCCACCAGCGACAGGAAGAAAGTTGGCGAGCGGCCACGATGATATCGGACTGCTGTCGGGCAGCGATATGTCCAACCACAGTAGTTTCGAAATACACCGATGGCTTGTTCATGTCGATGGTTTTTCCAAAAGGCTACAAAATAAAAGCGGATACTAGCGAAACGAGACTCCTCGGCGAGCTGACGGTTTTTCGCATTCTACCAAAACATCGTCGACGAATTCGTACCCCGCGACGTAGTCGAAAAGCTGATGTAGAAGGCCAACCCTGCTTGGCAAGTGATCCTGGGGCTGAGTCGCTATCCCGTTTTTCTTAACCACAGAACACACCAAACACACGGAAACAAATCCTCCCACCGTTCTGTCGTACTTCCGTGGTTTCGGTATGTTCCGTGGTTCTCTGCTTTTCGGCGACAAGAGCGAGTATGTAGTCGCAGCTCCACAATATCGAGCGGCAGCCAACACAGCGATGGGCTGGCTCAGTCGTTCTCGTGCTCAATGAAATGGTGCTCGTGCTCGTAATCGACGCGGTTGGTCCGAGCACGAGTACGAGCAGGAGCACGAAAATCCCAGTCAATATGCGAAACAGAACTGCAACGCGAGTTCCCACTTCACGTGGTTTGCTCCTGGCTCGGCAACTCACCACGCATTGCACAGCAAAGTTACCTGCTAGTCACCGAGGGTGATTTTGCCAATGCGGCTGGCGTCGCGAAGGTGATGGTGGAGGGTTAAGTGATTGAGGCGCGGGGAGGGTGCCCGGCAACGGGCATCCTTACGCGATTTCGGCCTCTTTAGTCAGTGAGTCCAAGCCAGGCTTTCAGTCCAGCTTCGATCTCGAGCATCTCATCAGGTGTCAGCTTTCCGAGCATGCGAATCATTTTAATTGTCGGTATCGTGATTACATTTTGAACTGTTTTGGTTCAGCGTGAAATGGATTTGTCTGTCTGATCGTCAGATAAGTCGTCTCGATTCCACGTATGCCGCATGTTGGGCAATAAGTCCTCACGATGCCGGCCAATGTTGTCTGGAAATGGCGAGAAGATTGTCATCAGTATCGTATTATGACTCAACGCTGATTTCAGCGTCGCGAATTCTCTTCTGCGTTTCGTTAAACTTTCGAATCCCAAAGCCAAGAAGGAGTCCGTACGGTACCCACATCAAATTGTTGTATGGTGAAGGCAGCAGCAGAAGTGCGCACAAAAAAATAACTACGGTCACCCAGGTCAATGCCGAGGCTTTCATCACGAAGGACCGTTCCTTTGGACCGTTTGTGTTCTTGATACTGAAGTACGTGCCAACGATACCACCAAAGATACCAATCGCTGAGCCAGCAATTGCGGCTATTGTTCCAGGATGCATAGCTGGTCCCTTTAAAGTACGCGATCATGAGACATAGAGGTCAAACCAAACGAACGATTCGGTGCAAGTCGTCGACAGTTCCATTGCGGCGTAACGGTGGCGATCAGCGAGGCCGAGCAGTTGACTCAATACAAGTCAAAAACGGCCGATCGAGGCCTTCGTCTGCATCGCTTGGTTCCGGCTCTTCGCCGTGCTCGTGCTCGCCTGACTGATTGTACTCGCTCAATGTTTCCGAGACACCATCGAATTTCATCGCCATCCGAGTCAACATCGCGACAATTCGAGCCAGCTTGGATTTTAATTCGTGATCCGTTTCCCGACTCATGCCACCGGAAACAACAAGCACATCTTGAATCGCAGCGCACTCTAAAGCCGAACCACGTGCAATATCAAGCAACCTCGCTCGATCTTTCAAGCTACGTTTTCCATTACCCTCGGCAATGTTGAGCGGAATAGATTGGGATGCTCGCAACCACTGATCACGAGCATGGCGATGAAGTCCCTCCAACGACCGCGAAGAAGCAAATGCAGCGTCGACGTATTCGATCGATAGGCGATAAACGTCAAGCCGATTGTGGTCGAAGAAGTGTTCTGTCATGCTTGCCCCATTTCGATTACGAGCACGAGCACCGCGAAGCTGAGCACGAGCACGATATGTTACTCCATGCCAGAACGTCTCCAATCATCCAGTTGCGACTAAGAGTCCATGATATAAGGAAAACGATCGATCGCAACTTGGATGCATTGGATTGTTCGTCGGTGTGTGTGATTTCCGAAACGGTGACCATCAGTGAACCGGTGCTTGCCCATGTTCCGACACTACCGAAAGTGATCATGGACTCAACCAATAAAGAGCCTGATAAGTAAAAATCAAAAGAATAGAATACCACACCATGAAGCTGGATACAGGCTGGCTGGTGTTTGGAAAGAATGCTTGGGAAAGCACGGAGAGTAGCAAAAATGGCAGAGTGCCGAAGATTTGTTTGTTCAGGTTGCGGACGCAAGATCGATGCGTGGTCCGATGGTAATCCTTTCTACATCGACGAAACGGGGAAGAAGCAGTACGCCTACCACCC
>CAIJIZ010000668.1 GCA_903820735.1 uncultured Pirellula sp. | reverse complement strand
GCGCGGTGGATGATCAAGCGGCTTGATTTTCCATTAGGAAGCAAGAGGTCACCGAAAGCACCAGGCCAGGGTTGCAGTCCTCGAATTTGCCTGTCGACGAGGTGGATTGGGTATTGGAAATCGAGTCGTCCGTCGGATTTGCTTAAGCGTGGGGCTTTGGTGGCGAGTTCTTTAGGTTGAAGAGCGCCTTGAGGGGAATCGCCGGGTGGAAGTTCCGCGAGTTGTGAGATCGCTTTGAGGGTGGGTTCCACACCGAGTTGGCTTAGGCGTGTTTCGAGTTCTTCAGCGTTTTCGTTTGATGATACGGGGGTTGAAGCGAGTTGCAGGACGGGGCCGGCGTCGAGTTTGGTGGTCATATGGATGACACTTACACCGGCGAGGGGATCTCCTGCGAGGATTGTCCATTGGACGGGGGCGGCGCCACGGTGTTTCGGAAGTAGTGATCCGTGCAGGTTGATACCGCCGAGTCGAGCGGCGTCGAGGGCATCGTTCGATAGGATTTGACCGTAATCGCAAACCACGAGCAGGTCGGGTTTTAAGCTGGCTAGCCATGCGATTGATTCGGGGGAGTTGATAGAAGCAGGAGTGTGGACAGTCAGGCCGGATTCGTTGGCCCAGAGCATTACGGGGCTTTCGGGGGGTGATTTGTCGCGGCTGGGTTTCTCGATAGGTGGGCGTGAGACAACGGCGAGTATGTGGTGTTTTTCGCGGAATATTTGGCGAAAGGAGGGGACGGCGAAGGGGCCGGTCCCCATCAGGACAACGTTGAGAGATTTTTGAGACATAGAGGTGAGTACGAGGGGGGATGTTTGGCTTATTTAAGGGGGTATTGTAGCAAAGTGTTCCAAGTAATTGTTTTCAGCGTAGTTCTGGAAGAATGGGGGGGATTGGGGAAGTTTAGATCGCTGCTCAAAAGAGAAACTTTGTTCAGATCGGTATTTACGCCATTTGCGTCATTCGTCAGAATGCCCGGCAATCGGGCTGGATTGGCCTGCGAGACTGGTAAGGTCTGGAAGAAAATACGTACGCAAGGAGTGCAAAACGTGCTGTTGAAGAGATACCTGCTTTCTACTATCCGTTCCGCCGGTCTTTCGATGGCGGCGCTGAGTTTGGCCACAAGCTCGGTTTCGTCCGTTGGATTTGCTCAGATTGGGAGTCAGAATCCGCAGCCGCAGTCGACATCGATCGCGGTGGTGGACATGGAACATGTTCTGGATAATCACCCAAGCTTCACTGGTCAAATGGAAGCGATGAAGGGTGAATTTCAAAAAACGATGGAAGACTTTGAGAAGCGTCGCAAGGAATTGGCGGCGGAATTTCAGCAATTGAATTCGACGTTGTCGGCTGATTCGCCTGAATTCAAGCAGAAGGAAGAAGCGATTGTCAGCCGCGAGAGCAAGATGCGTCTTGAGGCTGTCAACAAGCAGAAGGAGTTCGACGAGCGTCAAGCGAAGTTGATGCTTGAGACTTACAATCAGATTGTCGGTGGCGTAGCTGGAGCTGCTCAGTACTACAAGTACGACATGGTGGTTCGATACAATCGCAAGCAAGCCAATCAGATGAGTCCGAAGAAGCCTCAGACGGTGATTTACGGTGCGGACCGAGAAGTGATTTATTTCAATCCTTCGCATGATTTGACAGATGTGGTCATTGCGATGCTCAAGCGGGACATTCCTGCTGCGACGCCAGCCGCAGGTGCAGCGAGCGCACAGACTGCCAATGGACCAGCGCCAGCCGGTACGATTCGCAAGTAGTTGCGGACGAATTCGTATCGCATTTTAAGTGCTGCTGATCAAAGATTAGGTAATAGCCACTCGGTAATGGAAATGGATTTCCTGTCGAAATGAATCACGTTGTATCCCAAAAGACGATCGCTCATGTCACCCATGTAAGTGGGCGTGGGTATTGGTCAGGGCAGAAGGTTACATTGACTTTTCTGCCTGCATCGGCCGGTACGGGGATTCGTTTTCGCAGGGTTGATTTGCCGAGCAAGCCGGAGATTCCGGCGCTGGCCAGTTATCGAGTCGACGCGGTGCTCAGAACGCGATTGGAAAATGCTGGGGCTAGCGTGGAGATGGTCGAGCATGTCCTAGCGGCCTTATACGGTATGGGAATAGATAACTGCATCGTCGAGTGCGATGCCCAAGAGATGCCTGGCTTGGACGGAAGCGCTTACGCGATTGCGATTGCATTGCATCAAGCAGGTCGGATGGATCTTGAGGTACCTTGCGTGGTACATCGGATCCGCAGCGAGATGAAGCTTGGAGATGATCGGGCGCATGTGCATGTAAGTCCGGGTGAGCACGAAGGTCTGACCTTGATGTATCACTTGGACTACGGCAGACACAGTCCGATACCTTCGACCTCTTCGACGTATCATTTAAGCCCTGATGAATTTCTGCATTCGATTGCACCAGCTAGAACGTTTTTGACATTGGCGGATGCCGAGCAATTACAGCAAGCTGGAGTGGCATCCCACGTGACAACAAGAGATTTGTTGATCTTTGGGGAGTTTGGCCCCTTACAAAATCAAATGCGATTTCCCGATGAGTGTTCCCGGCACAAGTTGCTCGATTTGATTGGAGACTTGGCTCTGTGTGGGATGCGGATCGATGGCAAGGTTTATGCGCATCGCAGCGGGCATCAACTCAACGGGCGCATGGCGGAATATCTCATGAATAACAGCTCAGAGACCAAGAGCTTGCAAGTGGCATCGCGCCGGGTTGCATGACGAGGCACAAAGGTAGCGTTTTCGAACGCCGAGCGAACAAACACAGGTACAGACAACAGGTTCATAGAAAGCGGAAGTATTTATGTCAACGATCATAGCACACACTGCGGTAGTCGACCCACGAGCCGAACTCGACGAGGATGTTCGGATCGGACATCACTGCGTGATCGGACCGCATGTTCGCATTGGTCGTGGGACAAGGCTAGAGAATGGCGTCACATTGACTGGGCATACCACCATTGGCAGGGACAACAAGTTCTTCCCAGGTTGCGTGATCGGTGGGGAGCCGCAGGATCTTTCTTATCAAGGATCTCCAACTCAGGTCGTCATCGGCGACTGCAATGTTTTTCGAGAGTGCGTGACGGTCAATCGCGGAACTGAGAAGGACTTGGGGGTCACCTCGATCGGTAGCAATTGCTATTTCATGGCTACGAGTCACGTCGCGCACGATTGCGTTATTGAAGATCGGGTGATTACCGCCAACAATGTGATGCTTGGTGGGCACGTGCGTGTGGAGCACGATGCCACTCTAAGCGGTGGGGTTGCAGTGCACCATTTCGCGTCGATTGGATGTTATGCGTTTGTCAGTGGGCTCTCGCGAGTTCTGCAAGATGTTCCGCCGTTTATGTTGGCGGAAGGCTTTCCTGCAAGACCGCGATGTGTGAATGTCGTTGCGTTGAAGCGAAAGAATTTCACGACCGCCGCGATCCGAGCGATCGGCGAGGCTCATAAGTTGCTTTATCGTTCCAAGGTAGGGATCAAGCATGCGAGGGAGATCCTACAAGGGGATGGAATCCTGATGCCTGAACTGGAGACGTTGTTTGCTTTTATCGATAACTCATCCGTTGGGCGTCATGGCCGAGGCCGAGATCGACGATCGGCTGCGGCTTGATCGTTGGGACTGAGGACCTCGAGTCGGTTCGTTCGACTATTGGAATTCTTTAACATACTGAGGGTTGGCCGATGGAATCGCGGCATCAAGAACCGGTTCGTGTGGGAGTGGTTGGAGCCGGCCATCTAGGACGCATTCATGCGAAGCTACTTTCGGCTCGCGAAGACTGCACGGTGGTAGCCGTGTGCGATCCGTATGAACCTTCAAGACGCTGGGTTAGCGAGCAATTGAGTTTGCCGGTTGTCGAATCCCATGAGTGTTTGGAGGGAGTCGTCGATGCGGTGGTGATTGCAACGCCGACTTCGATGCATCATGAAGTTGCCAAGTGGGCGTTGCAACGAGGAATTGCTACGTTCATTGAGAAACCGATCGCCAGCAGTGTTGCCCAAGCTAGGGAGTTGGAGTCGCTTTCGAGTCTGTTTCAGGCCCCACATCAGATTGGGCACGTCGAGAGGTTCAATCCGGTGTGGAAGAGTTTCGTTGACCGAGTCGATCCGAAGGCGATTCGTAGGATCGAAGCGCGACGCGAAGGGGTGTATACGGGGCGAAGTACCGATATCGGCATCGTATTGGACTTGATGATTCACGACATCGATTTGATTTTGAGTTTGGTAGATAGTCCAATTGCTGCGGTATATGCAAACGGCCATTGTTTGCTGGGGCAACACGAAGACTTGGCGATTGCCGATATTCATTTCACGAATGGGGTTACGGCTCATTTGCGAGCATCGCGAGTTTCGGCTATTACCCAGCGTTCGATGGAAATCCATTGCCAATCAAACGGTAATGAGCCTGTGTGGTATGAAGTAGATTTCGCGGGTGGCGAGCTCACTTCGGTGGCTCTAGCCGAAGGGGTTGGTCGAGGTGGGCTTGAAGCTGATACCTTGGGGCCTGAAGCGCGTTCCAAAGTAAAGGATGAGTTATTCAGTAGGTGGTTGGATCGTCAGACGCACAAGCCTCATCCGGGCAATGCGATTGCATCGGAGCATGATGATTTTATGCGAGCGATCACAACTGGCGTTGAGCCGATGGTCAATGGTAGCGCAGGCTGTTACGCATTGGAAGTAGCTACTCGTATAACAGAGCAGATAGTTGAGCAAAGCCTTCGTCATGAAGTTCATGCTGGCGGGGCAGTACAAACTGGCCTTGTTCATGGGGAGTTGAGACCAATCACGCGAGGTGCTCTCATTCAGGAGCGTCGCCGTGCTGGATAAGTAACGGGCATAGCCTCGCAATTACCTTTCTCTTCGCTTGTCCGTCTTCTTGGACATGCGTATAGTGCGTTAGCGGAAGAAACCCACTTCCGGATGCAGGAAGCCATCGCCACTCTACTGGCGGTTAGAGAAGAATCTGGGTCGTTATTACCCTATTTCGCGCCACTATCCCAATATGCGGCACGTTGAGACTTCGGCTGGCAAGAGCTGACGGTTGTGTTGATTGCAACGTCAGAATCTTTCGATCGTTTTTTGACCAATTCGATCGGTGCTTTATACTCGCGTGCTTGATGAAGTCCCTGCAACTATGCAACTTTTTCCTCGATCGCGCAGCATGTTACGTTTCCTTCGAAAATCCACCGTACGACCTGGATGCAGCCTTGCATGGATGTGCAATTGCGAATTGTCGTCGGTTCGCACGGAAGCGACTAAATCGTTACGATTGTTCGTTATTGCATTCGTGATGAGCATCGGTGCTGGCGCTTTTTCACCGGCTAATGCTCAGACTAACTCCAATTCCGGCGGTATTGCAGGGAGTGGAGTAACATCGGATGTCGGACGCACAGATCAAGCGATTCCCAATACAGCGGCAAGTGATCCAGCAGTCGAAGTTGAAGAATTGGTTCGGTTCGGCAAGTCACTGGAGTCTGAGCGAAGATGGCAAGAAGCGATTGTTCACTATGAGCGATCGTTGAAGAAGTATGTCAAGAACAAGCCGCTTACGGAGCGGTTGCAGATTTCTCGAGTTCATCTCGATGTGACGCGACGTTATTCCGATCGCAGTTTTCTTGAAAGCGTGGAACGTTCCACGCCGGTACAAGCCCTAGAGGTGTACCGCGATGTGGTCAGCAAGTTAGAAACGTATTACGTTGATCCGATCGATTACTACAAGCTCGCGCTCTACGGAACCGCCTTTCTTGAAGTTGCGTTGACGGAAAAGGAGTTCTTGATCACGCATTTACCGAACGCGCCAACATCAGCGATTGAAGAGTTCCGCCGGAATGTTCACCGAGAGGTATTCGGCAAGCAGATCAGGAATCGGGAAGAGTTAGCACGGTTGGTTTCGAGCATATCGTCGAAAGCGCAGCAAGCGATCGGGTTGAGTCCGACAGCGACAGTCTTTGAGTTCATCAGTGGATCGGTTGGGTTATTGGATCCTTATTCGTCCATTTTGACTCCCGGCGAATACCGCGAGATCATGTCCCAAATTGAAGGGAATCTAATCGGTCTTGGTGTTGAGCTTTGGGCAGAGGGAACGGAGTTGAGGATTGTCGATGTGTTCAAGGGAAGTCCGGCGGCAGAGGCCGGGCTGGTGCCTGGCCATTATATTTTGGAGATCGATGGACAGAGTGTATTGAGTATAGGTGCAAAGCGAGCAGCGGATCTTTTGCGTGGTCCTGAGGGGAGCAAAGTCCAATTGGTGATTTCCTCCGGCGGAGAGCAATCTGCAGCGATTGAAGCGATACGAAAGAGGGTCGAGATTCCTAGCGTACCGGTAGCCGAGTTACGAGATGGGAAGGTTGGATATTTGAGGATCACCAATTTCCAAAAGACGACCGTTCAAGAAGTAACTCAAGCGATGTTAACACTTTCGCAGCAAGGGATGCGTTCGTTGATCATCGATCTACGTCGGAATCCTGGTGGGTTACTTGATTCAGCAGTGGAGTTAGCAGATCAGTTCTTGGTAAGAGGCAATATCGTCTCGACGCGAGGTAGGAACACGGCGGAGAATCGCAGCTACACGGCACAAGCGGTAGGGACTTGGGATATTCCCTTGGTTGTGCTTATCGATGCAGATAGCGCAAGCGCGAGCGAGATTTTTGCCGGAGCAATCCGAGACCATGACCGGGGCTACGTGGTGGGGCAGATTTCCTATGGGAAGGGAAGTGTGCAGGGGGTTTTCCCCAACGATCGAGGTATAGGTGGATTACGGTTGACGGTTTCCAAGTTTTATTCGCCAAGTGGAACAGCGATCTCGCAGCGGGGGATTACGCCCCACGTCGTGGTCAGTGGTGAGGTTTTAGGTGAGGGTCAAGTGGGTGAGCCGAAAACACTTGTAGCTCTCAAGCCGGAGATTCCCAGTGCTGAATTGCCGTCGACCGAGTTAACCGGTCGGGAACTTACAGCGCAAAGACCGAATTTCAGCTCGATCGGAGAGGTGCAAAAACCTGCTGGCGTAGACCAAACCTTAGAAAAAGGCCTGGAAATAGCTCGTGGTATGGTCAGGGACTCGCAGTTGCGACAGTCCCAGCAAAAGGGGTTTAGCCGAGAAGTCGGACGGTAAGTTTCGTTGGATTTGGCATACCCGAAAACCCCTTCTCGCATCACAATACGAGCATGTTAAGAAAGTTTCTGCGTTCGAAAATCCACCGAGCTACGGTAACCCAAGCGGACTTGCACTACGAGGGTTCACTGACCATTCCTCCCGACTTGATGCTCGCGGCGGGAATTGAGCCTTTTGAGTCCGTGCATGTTTGGAACGTTACTCGCGGTACGCGTCTCGAGACGTATGCCATTCTGGGAGAGAAGGGTTCCAAGGATGTCTGCATCAATGGAGCTGCAGCGCACTTAGTGCGTCCCGGGGATATAATCATCGTCGCGACGTTTGGTTTTCTTACTGAGTCCCAAGGGGAGATTCGCGTACCGGAGCCGAAGGTTGTGTTTGTTGACGCGAGCAATCGAATCACTTACACCGGTCGGGAAGTGCCAGGGCCTAAGAGGCGGACGACGACGGAAACGCCCGTGGATGATTGCTGCTAGGTCGAGCGGCCGAGCGCGTGGAAATGGTTGCGAGCTTTGGTTCCATGGTGATCTGAGGAGAAGGACAAATGCAAAGGGTGCTCGAGCCGGAAGTGATGGACAACCTCGATGAGGCGGTCGAGTACAACGAGATGGATTTCACCGAAGTCAATCGTGCGTTTGTCTCGGACTTATTGGCTTTCGCTGCTGCGACATCTCCTGATGGGGGAGAGGTTGGTTCGGGGCTTGGGACCGATATCTTGGATTTAGGTACAGGCACGGCTAGGATTCCCGTTGAGCTGTGTCGTCAGCATCCAGCAGTCCGGGTGATGGCCAGCGACGCGTCGGTCGAAATGTTGGAGCTAGCGAGGTACAACATTGAGCTGGGGCATTTGCTTGATAGAGTGCAATTGCATCGCGGGGATGCGAAAAAATTGGTTTTTTCTCGAGAGTTCTTTGACGCCGTTTTGAGCAATTCTTTGGTTCATCATCTGCCGCACTGCCAGGACTTTTTTGGCGAAGCACTGCGAGTGCTGCGTCCAGGCGGTATCCTGTTTGTCCGGGACTTGTTCCGACCCGAGAGCCAATCAGAAGTCGAGCGGTTGGTCGTCCTGCATACCGCTGGCGAGAACGAACGATCTCAGCAATTGTTCCGTCAGAGTTTGCAAGCTGGGTGGCAGATTGAAGAGATTGCGCAAGTGGTTGCCCCAATGGGCGTTCCTTCAAGTGCCATCTCAATGACAAGTGATAGGCATTGGACGTTGGCTTATCGAAAGCCGCATCTACAAGCTACGTGAGGGAGTTGAACCGAATGCAAGAGCAGCAGTACCTCGATCTTTTGCGGAAGATCTACGAGCATGGAGATGAAAAATCGGATCGGACAGGTACCGGGACACGGAGTCTCTTTGGGGCCCAGATGCGGTTCTCACTCAGGGATTCATTTCCTTTGTTGACTACCAAAAAGCTACCCTTTCGACATATTGCCGTGGAGCTTTTTTGGTTCTTGCGAGGAGAGACCAACATCGCTTATTTGCGTGAGAACAAGGTGTCGATTTGGGATGAATGGGCCGACGCACAAGGAGAATTGGGGCCTGTGTATGGTAAGCAGTGGCGAAGTTGGGAGTGTCCCGATGGCAGTACGATCGATCAAATTGCTCAAGTAGAACAGGATATCCGAAGTACACCAGATTCCAGACGCCTGCTGGTAAGCGCTTGGAATGTTGCAGATGTACCCAAGATGAAATTACCTCCCTGCCATACACTGTTTCAATTCTACGTCTCGAAAGGACGGTTGAGTTGTCAGCTGTATCAGCGCAGCGCAGATATGTTCCTAGGGGTTCCCTTTAACATCGCTTCGTATGCCCTTTTGACCGTTCTGATGGCAAAGTCAACGGGACTGGAACCTGGCGATTTCATACACACTTTGGGGGATGCTCATATCTACAGCAATCACTTCGATCAAGTCGCTGAGCAGCTTGCACGCCCTCCGCGGCCTGAGCCGAAACTCGTTGTGCGTGGCAGCAAGCCAAGTGTCTTGGATTTCGGTTGGGAAGATATTGAGTTGCAAGCATACGATCCATGGCCGTTGATCAAAGCCCCTGTTGCGGTGTAGCTCGTTTGTTTCCGGTTAGTCCTCAGAGGGCGCAATGATGCAGTTCTTTTTTGAAGCTCCATGGATCCCCGGAATTATCGGAGCGGTAATTACCGGAGCATTGTTCTTTGCTTGGATTCAATCCGGAGTCAGTGCTTTTGGCAAAGCTGCAATTGGTGCCGTAGTGGTAACCATCGGACTGATATTGATCAATGTCTTGGTCAAAACGGATAAAGAAGAGTTGTCCGAGTTGATGCAGTCGCTTGCTAGGGATTTGCAAGGCAATCGATTTGATGAGGTGCGGAAGAAGATACATCCAGATGCGACGATGGAATTACGGAATTTACAGAGTCGAATTGAGGGTGTCGAATTTCAGACTGTGTTGATTAAGAAGATCCATGGAATCGAAGTTGTTGGCACTCGGGAACCGAAGTCCGCCAATGTGCGGATGAATGTGATTGTTGAGGGACGGCAGGGTGGTAGTTCCGGGACGGTTCCGCGATGGGTCCGAATTTTTCTTGAACAGTCGAAATCTGAAGGAGCGAAGGGAGATTTATCGAAGGGAGAGTGGCGAATCGTCGATTACGAGCATCGCGATCCGCAATACGAAATGCTCAATCAGCAGGGGCGAGACCGCTTGGATTCGATGTACCGCCGCTAGGTAATTCTGAAAACATC
>CAIJIZ010000667.1 GCA_903820735.1 uncultured Pirellula sp. | reverse complement strand
TCAATGGGGATAGCAACATCGCGTTTTTCCGAGCGATGAAGTCCACTAATGGCGACGCGAAGAAACTACCGATCTTATCGACGAGTGTAGCGGAGGATGAACTGCGTCGACTTCCTCCGGAATATACAACCGGCCATTACGCGGCTTGGAGTTATTTCCAATCGATCCCTTCCGAAGCGAACAAACGATTTGTAGGAAAAATGAAAAAGGAATACGGATATGATCGGGTAACCGATGACCCCATGGAGGCGGCTTATCTACAAGTATACATTTGGAAGGAAGCCTTCAAACGTGCCAAGTCGTCTGATCCTGCCAAGATACGAGCTGAACTTGAGAAAGGGTTGGAATTTGACGCACCTGGAGGTAAGGTGAAAGTCGATCCAAAGACCCATCACCTCTTTAAAAGGTTTCGGTTGGGGCAAATTCGCTCCGATAGGCAATTTGATATCATCTACGAATCACAGGATTGGATCGCTCCCGATCCGTTTCCAGCGTTCGCTTTTCCTGGCTGGAGTTGCGACTGGACCCAAGGTGGGCTTCATAAAGGCCCCCCTGTTAAGCTAGACTAAGACCCGCAGTGGGATTGAGTTGAGCCAAGAATCATCCGTCTGCACGAAGACAAAGGAGGGGCTTACACATCTCCTTTGCCTCTTGTTTTCTTGCTATGACGACTTGTTGCATTCAGACCAGTTGCATTTAGACCCGTTGCCTTTACTTTTTGGACTCCACGCATGAGCGACATAATCCCTACCCAGCCCGCGAATACGGAAGTTCTGTGGAAGCCGCTCACTGCCAAGCAGCGACGTGTGCTCGGAACGCTCATGGAGAAATCCAAAACTACTCCGGATGCATATCCGATGACGTTTGCTGGTTTGGTGACAGGTTGCAATCAAAAAAGCAATAGGCTTCCGATAACCAACTACACGGTCGAACAAGTCGAGACGATTGTCGATGAGTTGCGCAATCTCGGGGCGGTAACCATCGTTCAAGGGAATGGAAGGACGACCAAGGTTCGACATTATGCCTACAATTGGCTGGGACTCAGCAAGGTTGAAGCGGCGGTGATGACCGAACTTCTTTTGCGCGGCGAACAAACACTCGGGGAGCTGCGTACTCGTGCTTCGCGTATGGAGCCCATCGCAGAAATCGATGATTTGAAAAAACTGGTGTCGGACTTGGTAAGCCGAAATCTGATTGTCGAGCTATCCCCAGCTGGCCGTGGTCAAGTGGTATCTCATAATCTCTATCAAGAATGGGAGTTAGACGCTCTTCAGAAGAGCGTAGCCAGTGGCATTTCCGGTGCTTCTATCGATAGCGAAGGGGACGAGGGTTCACAGGCGAAGTCAACCACAGGCTCATATGGGGGACGAATCAGTTCGGCAAACGAATCGACAACGCAGTTACAGGAAGAAATAAAGCAACTCAAGGAAGTCGTGGAGTCGCTCAATCAGCGAGTTAGAGTTCTTGAGAAGGAATTCGGGATCGATTCTTCAGCCAATCCATAAACTCCGCTCGAGGCAACGTGTTGATTACCGATTGCCTCGCAAGTCCTGCTCTTTGGGCTACTTGGACGCCATACTTTATCAAGCCAAGTTGATCGGTGGCGTGTGCATCGGTGTTGATGACCAACCAGACTCCTGCTTCGGCAGCGGCACATGCAAGCAGGTCGTTGAGGTCTAGTCTTTCTGGGTTTGCGTTGATTTCAAGACATTTTCCGTGTGCTTTAGCCGCTTTCATAATCAAAGGCCAATCCGCTTCGTACGCTTGACGTCTTGAAAGCAACCTACCAGTTGGATGGGAAATTGCGTGGACAAACGGGTGACGAATCGCGTTAAGAATTCTTTCGGTGATTTCTTCCCTGCTTTGCTTCAACCCGAAATGGATGCTTGCGGTTACCCAGTCGGCTTGTTCTAAAGTATCGTCCTTGAGGTCTAACGTTCCATCTTCGAGAATATCGCACTCGATCCCTTTGAGCAGTTCTATTTTTCCATGCCAATCTTTTCGTACCTGCTCGATCAATTGCCACTGCGCGAGGACTTGTTCGTCATTTAGTCCGCGCGCGATACTTACACGTTTGGAATGGTCGGTGATGGCAATATACTTAAGGCCCCGCTCCACAGCGGCCGCAACCATTTGCTCGATCGTAGCTTCGCCATCGGTGAACGTGGTATGCATGTGCAAATCGCCAAGCATGTCGGATTCTTCAATCAAGTTCTTCAATCGGCTTTGAATGCTGGGTTGAAATTCGAAGCGGTTTTCACGAAGGACGGGGGGAATCCAAGGTAAACCGATCGCGGCGTACAAGCTCTGTTCATCTTCTCCAGCAACTGGGTTAGCTTCATCTGTCTCTTTGAATACGCCGTATTCGCTGATCTTCAACCCCTTGGACTTCGCCATAGATCGAACATGCACATTGTGTTCTTTGCTCCCTGTGAAGTACTGCAATGCAGCGCCCCAGCTTTGACGTTGGACGACTCGTAAGTCGACTTGAAAGGCATTGTTCAGACGGACGCTCATTTTGGTCTCACCACGGCCGATCACTTCGTGTACCTGTGGAAATGAACCAAAGCGATTCATGACTTCTTCTGCATTTTCGCTGATGACCAGAATGTCCAAGTCTCCGATGGTTTCTTTTCGTCGACGATAACTACCAGCGAAGTCGATCCGTTCAAGAAACGGGCATCCATCGAAGTGGGCTCGTAAATTCACTACTAACTGTTCAGCTTGATCGAGCCGTAGCCGCATGGCGGCTTGCATGACAATTCCCAGGTTTTGAAGAATGTTCTCCTCGGTTTTCTTGCCGAAGCCTTTGATACTTGCGACGCGTCCCGATTCGCACGCAGTTTTCAAGGTTGCGAGATCGATTACACCTACTTCTTGGTGTAGTTTCATTGCTTTTTTAGCGCCGAGTCCGGGAACCTTCATCACATCGCGAAGGGTTCGAGGGACGGCTTGGCGAAGCGTTTCCAGTTGAGGTAGGGCACCTGATTGGATTACGACTTTAGATTTATCTGCGAGAGTTCCTCCAATCCCATCGATGCTTGTGAGATCAAAACCGCTTTTGATCAATTCGGAAACCGGTTGGCTCAGGGCGCTGATTGCCGCCGCTCCACTTCGATATGCGCGGACACGAAAAGCGTTCTCACCGGAGAGTTCCAATAGGTCTGCCATCTCTTCGAAAATTTCAGCGAGTTGGGTGTTCGACACGTTTAGCATGGGTGCGGATAGATTGGATGCTGAATTCGATGGATTCATGACTTAGGTGCTTTTGCAATGTTTTCAAATAGTCCGGACAATGTTTCGATCCAGTGGGATAATCCGTGATGATGTCGTGTGTAGTTTTCCGCTTCGTCTAGAACCGATGTCCATAACGGCTCTTGGCTGAAGCGATCAGCCATCGCTGCGGCCATCGCTTTCGGATTCTTCACTGGCACTAATCTTCCAAAGGGATGTTTCTTGAGAAACTCGCCTGCCCCTTGTTGCGTTTCGGTAGCTAGTACGGGACAACGACAAACCATAGCTTCTAGCATCACGTTCGGAAGCCCTTCGTAGTGCGAGGGGAGGACAAGCAGATCGCATTGTCGCATCAATGGATATGGGTTATTCAAATGGCCGTGAAAATGAACAAATGGGGCAATTCCCAAACGATCCGCTTGCTGCATCAATGCACTTTTTAAAGGTCCATCACCCACAAGATGTAGACGGTAGGATGTCCCATGATCGGCAACGAGCAAGCCGAAGGCGTCGAGCAAGTCCGCATGCCCTTTCTCGGCGCTCAATCGGCCGACTGAAAGTATGTGTCGTAGGTTTTGATCCCACGGTACATCTGGAAGTGGTTCGAGCTGTTTCCGGTCGATCCCTGCGATATCTAGGGGACTTGGGACGATTTGAAATCGTTCTTTTGGAATATTGTAAAAAGTGCTGGCTGCTTCGGCAGTACCTTGCGATACGCTTAGTAGCGCTGTGCTTTCGCGATAAGCTCGAGCTAGGCGACGGCGTTTGATCCATTGCCATCGTTCTTCCCTTCGCTGCAGATCGAATTCAGGGGGGGAGACGATGGTCGAAACCCTTGGGC
>CAIJIZ010000666.1 GCA_903820735.1 uncultured Pirellula sp. | reverse complement strand
GGACATGCAAGACCCCAGTATTTTGGCGACCCAGCGCGACTCGAAAAACGACTCGAATTTGGGTGCGCGACGCGAATTGCAACGCCGCAGACGCCATGCACCGAGTTGCATGGGCGCTACAGAACTCCAAAGCAACTGGCCAGATATGCGAAAAACCCTGGGAAAACCTTTGGTTTTGCAGCGGAGAGGACAGGAACCGAACAATTAAGTGTTTTCCCTGTGTTTTTGAGAGGTTCGAGAGGTGCTGAAAACGATTGGCTAGATTTGAGCATCACTGGGACCAGGCTCAAAGCATCGACTGCGACTTGACTCAAGGATCGGCCGATGAGACTATTGTGTGACTACTAACCTGTCCAAAAAACGAACGGTTGAGCTCCTAAGCGATGTCAAAAACGATCCACGCAGTCTTCGAAAATGGAATCTTCCGACCGGTGGAGCCCGTCGATCTACCGGACAAGGTTGAAGTTGAGTTTGAGCCACGAGTGGTCGAAAAGACTGGTGGTTGGCCAGATGGCTATTTTGAAGCTACTGCGGGGGCTTTCGCGAATGAACCATTCTTTCGTGCTGATCAAGGAACGTTGCCGCAACGAGGTCATTGGTAATGCAATATTTGCTTGACACGAACGCTTGGATCATCTACCTGAAGGATCCTAACTCAAGCATTCGTGCCAAGCTTGCATCGATCTACCCACAGCAGGTTGTCACCTGCTCCGTGGTTCTTTCGGAGTTGCTCCATGGTGCCGAGAAATACGGGAACCGACTCCAGCGATTGAATATCATCAAGTCATTGCTCGCACCATTTCCATGTGTGCCCTTCGACGAAGTCGATGCAACCTTCTACGCGACTATCCGGCATGACCTTGAACTCCAGGGCCAGGTTATTGGGCCCTATGATCTACAAATTGCCGCAATCTGTGTTCGCTATGGCTTTGTTCTCGTCACAAACAATGTGTCGGAATTTTCAAGAGTCTCTGGATTGACGGTTCAGGATTGGACCTAGGGTCCGATCGAGCATCACGAGGGTTGTGGCGTCCGTAGATGCCCGCTGTTTCCCGAACTACGACCGATCCTGGACGAAGCCTTTGAGATCTTCGGCGACAAGAGCGAGTATGTGATCGCGGCTCCGCAGTATCGAGCCGCTGCCAACACAGCGATGGGCTGGAAGAACTCGAACCTAAGGACCGAAATGACACGACACTTGCGCCGCGCCGGAGTCTCGGGTTGGCCACGATTGTTTCATTCGATGCGGGGCAGCCGACAAACGGAACTGCAGCGTGAATTCCCGCTGCATGTGGTTTGCTCCTGGCTTGGCAACTCACCACGTATTGCGCAGCAGAGTTACTTGCTGGTCACCGAGGATGATTTTGCCAAGGCTGCAGGCGTGGAGAAGGTGGTGGTGGAGTGATTGGTTGGTGTGGGGAGGGTGCCCGGAAACGGGTATCCTGAAGCGATTTATTGCCGGTCTTCTTGTGAGTTTGGCTCCGTCGTGAACGGTGGGATGGCGCCAAAGTCGTTCTCAAGCCAGCCATGATACCCCATACACATTCCGTCGCCATCCATCAAGTCAAGCGACTCAATGAGGTGTTCGGATTTGGCGTCAACCAATTCTGCAATCACACGGAGGTTTACGCGTTGGGTCTCATTGGCCAGGGTACCGGTTACCCCGTCCAGCACCATCATCAATCCGTATACGGCATCATTGATTGCTTTGGTGGCAACAACCTTTTCCTCGTCGTTCAGCAACGGATCGACTTGTTGCAATGCGTAATTGCGAACGTCTTGGAAAAGTACGAACCCAATCGCATGCTGGAGCCACAGTTCGCGTTGCCGCGAATCGCTTGGTGGTTCCGACAAATTGAATTCGAACGTTGCCATCGTGAAGCGATCCTAGTTTAGGCAATAACGGCGGCGATCACCCATGTCGCCGCCAAAAAACAATGATTCAAATTCGCGGCCGACCGGCGACTTGGGTGCATCGCCTGGTTATCGCGATTTCTGAAGAGCTAGTACTAGCGCGTCGATTCGAATATAGCTATACGTTCTTGTAGGAGTTCGTTGTCGCATTTTGGACATGCAAGCAGACGATACTTCTTTCCGGCTTTGCCCACAAGCTGCTTCTGCATTTCATTACACTTCTTGCAGCGACCAAACTCATCTGATTTCTCAAGAACTCGAGTTGGACCAATGCGATCTTCTTTTGCGAGTTGAGCGTTTAACCGACTTGCAAGTTTTGCCAGCTCGAATACATCCATCGAGTACGAACATGGAAAGAGGTATCGCAGACTGGGAAGTTGTGTAAGAGGCTCAAGGCTCCCATCGGCAACATGAACGCCACGTAAATCCAAGCACTTCAGTTTTTTGAGACTTTTTAGCGGCTTCAGCGAAGTAAACGATAACGGCTTATTGGTAGCCCAGCTCTGCTCGAGAACCAACTCCTCTAAGCTTTTCAGCCTTCCGATTGGTTCGAGTGAACGAACATTGGGAATGTGGTAGAAGAGCAAGTGCTTAATCACGCGGAGACCTTCAAGCCCTGAGAACGAACTGAGTTTAGAAGCATGGTATACACCGAGTGACTCCAAGTTCTTCAGTTTTCCGAATTCGTAGATGCTTGTTGCGTCAAGTTTCCATACCAACAATCTTCTTAGTCCGGCTATACCAGCGACATGATGGATATCACGATCGCGTAGGCTATGCACAAACAGGTGTTCCAGTTTTTTGAAACGCGACAAAGGCTCCAACGATTTTGCAAGCATCCTGTCGACAACAAGCGACCGTGTTCCTGTCGGAAGATCGTCCCAGCTTTTCTCGAAGGTGGGCCATCGGGCTGCCTGTTTTCGAAGTTTTTTCAGTTCGGCGATCTTCATGCGGCCTCAAGTCTTGAAGGGATAACGATCCCGTTCACCGGGCCGCGGCGTGGGAATTTCCATTTCAAAGCCGCCCGGCCCGCGGCTCGGTGTGCAACGGTTTGTTATTTGGTATTTTACGATCTCAGCTTGCGCCTGCTTTAATCAATGCGCAAATTACAGACTTGTGCTTTCGATTTCGCGCGTGCTGCAGAGGCGTGCGTCCTTGATGCGACTTCGAATGGACATCCCAACCATTTTCGATCAACATTTCCACAAATCGTAGGTGACCTTCCCAAGCGGCAACGCCAAGTGTCTCGGGCTGAAGTCGTGGATCAGCCCCGTTTCTAAGGAACAGGGTGGCAACGTCTTTGTGATTGCGAGATATCGCACACGTCAATGGGCCGTGTCCGTGACGGTTACGGTGATTCACATTTGCGCCGACTCGAATCAATAATTGAGCCACATCTGCACGTCCATGAAAGGCAGCGATGTGTAACGCGGTGCCACCCATTTTGTTCGCAAGACAAGGATCGGCGCCAGATTTGAGGAGGCTACGGCAAATTTGGAGATCGATTGAGCTGGTGGCGGCTTCACGGAGTATGAAATCACCATCCACAGTCACAAGATTTGGGTCAGCTCCGGATTTGAGTAACAAGCTCACTGTTGATACGTGATTTTTGCGAACGGCGTAGAACAGAGAGGACTGCCGAAATTCGTTTGTTTCATTGATGTTTGTGCCAAGCGAGATCAAAAGCCGAACGATAGGCAGGTACCCTTGTTCGGCTGCCAGCATCAGCGGTGTCTCGCGGGCGGGACGGTTCTTCCGTTGAGGCAAGCGAACATTGACGCTCGTTGCCCCTTGCAGTTGAGCGCGGACAGCTTTGATGTCTCCACTCAAGAGCGCATCGACGAGCAGGATCAACTCCGAACGTGCCGGCTTTCCCATTTGACTTCGGATTCACTTCTTTCCAAATAACGGTGGCGATCAGCGAGGCCGAGGAATTGACTCAACACAAGTCAAAAACAGCCGATCGAGGCCTTCGTCTGCATCGCTTGGTTCTGGCTCGTCGTCGTGCTCGTGCTCGTGCTCAGCTTCGCGGTGCTCGTGCTCGTAATCGCCTGACTGATTGTACTCGCTCAATGATTCCGAGACACCAGCGAATTTCATCGCCATCCGAGTCAACATCGCG
>CAIJIZ010000665.1 GCA_903820735.1 uncultured Pirellula sp. | reverse complement strand
CCATCAAGAACGATTGCAGAATCCGAGCCGTTCCATTGAAGTCTGCGAAAGACTCCAAGGAGAAAGGTATCGTTTCAACTTTGCTGAACAATCGCGAAATGGCGCAGGACAAAGATCCCAATTCCAAAATCGAGAACGCTGTCTCGCAGTTCATCGAGAAACTCGCAGATGTTTATACACTCGATGACTTGCCCAACATCCCAGCCGATTCCGTCAAGAACAGACGGCTCGCAACGCTGGCTTCTGATAACACGCGCACAGTGCTCGATCGCCTAGCCGAAGTTCAATTGTACTTCTCCAAAGGCTTGATCGACGAGACTCTCAAAGTCGACGCGTTTACGCAGATCGCCGGTTCGGATGGTCAAGCACTTGCAGCAGGTACGGATGAAGAGCGTGAAGCAACCCTCAACAAATTGCTCAAGCGAGAATACGACTGACCTTGGAAGAGTTCTCTAACAGCGAACGGAGAACCATAGCGAAAATCGCAACTTTGGATTTAGATAGCTCGAACAAAATAGAAAGTGGACAGGACCTACGATGAGACGATTTTTTGGAGCACATCGATCAAATGCACTAGCTTCCATCTTGGCCCTTGGCATGATGGTGCTTGGATTCGGTAGTGCAATTCAGGCCCAAGAAGCATGGCTTGATCTGCCAGGTGCTCCTGGAAAAGCAGGCAGCGGCAAAAAAGTAGTCATGATCTCGGGAGACGAAGAGTACCGCAGCGAAGAAGCCTTGCCGATGCTCGCGAAAGTCCTCTCGGAGCAACATGGTTTTCACTGCACCGTTCACTTCTCGATCAACCCTGAGACCAAGACGGTCGATCCGAATTATTCAAGCAACATCCCTGGGTTAGAAAACCTCGACGATGCAGACTTCATGGTGATGTTCTTGCGATTTCGAGCATTGCCCGAAGAGCAAATGAAGTATATCGATCAGTTCGTTCGTGCTGGTAAGCCTTTTTTGGCCCTGAGAACCTCTACCCACCCTTTTAATATCGGCGATGCAAACCACCCTTATGCCAACTGGTCTTGGAATAACGGGAAGTGGCAAGGTGGATTTGGTCAGCAAATCATTGGCGAAACTTGGGTATCGCACCACGGTGTTCACAATGGCCAAGCAACCCGAGGAATCATCAATCAAAAACATGCTGACGCCCCTATTTTGCGTAGCGTTAAAGATGTCTTTGGCCCGACGGATGTCTATGGTGTGATTCATCTTCCCGCTGACACCAACGTGGTGTTGTACGGACAAGTCTTGAGTGGAATGAAACCGACGGATCCACCTCTGCCCGGCGAGAAAAACGAACCGATGATGCCATTGGTTTGGACCAAGTCGTACCAAATGCCTGAAGGAAACGGGAAACCTGCTGGCAAAGAAGGCAAAGTCATCGGTTCGACCATCGGTGCTGCCGTCGACTTGCTAAGCGAAGACCTACGCCGACTATTCGTCAATTCCGTTTATTGGGGTATCGGATTGGAAGTCCCAGCGAAAGCTAGTGTCGATATTCCAGAGTCATACAAGCCAAGCTACTTCGGCTTCAAAGACCGGAACTTCTTCGTCGATCAGAACATCACTCCCAATTCTCTTTTGAAGAACTAAAGGCGAGGGAGTTTCCTAAGCAGTACGCCGCTTGCGAGTGCCTACTCCGGAGACTCTCAAGCGGCGAGCAGCCGTCTCGACCGCTTGCTCGACCGCTCTTACCTTGCGAAACACCCCCGGTCGATTTGCGAAACGGCGAAGCGACCGACGGTACTTCAAGAAGAACATGAAAGTCTCTGCAAAATCCTCGCTTGCATTCGTCGTCGCGTAGTCGGTGATGAACTCATTCAGCAGGTATCCATAGAAAAACTTCAGCTGACCCTTCGGAGAGTGGCAGCGTTTCTTACCCTCTTGGTACTCAGGGTTCTTCTTGAGTACCTTTCTCCACTGGTTGTAGGGCGTCGAATTGCAGTTGGCATACGACGTTCCAAAAGCGCGAGAAAACCACTCCTCTCGGAAGAAACTAGGGTCTTGAAAGTACCAAGCGTGGGCGTATTCGTGGCGAATCGTATCGCAAAGAGTTAATCCAGGTTTCCGGGGTTGATGTGGTAAGTCGCGAGGCAGATAGATCACCCCTGGACGGTATCCCCATTTCGCATAATGGCCAACCTGCTCGAAAACATAGCCACGCTCCCCGACACTCTTCTCGCCCGAGATGACGAGCTCGACAACATCGAGGTATAAGCCATCGGCCAGCAAACCGACTTGGGCTAACTCTTGGCGGACGTGATTGTAAGCGCGATCAACATTCGTCATGGCAGTGGATGCGGAAGCTTACGAAGAAGCTTCTTACGGGTAGCGAAATGCGTTTGAAAGCTCGAATCAGTTCGAAATTGCAAACGCTCTATCGGGGGGATAGCATCCGTGCAGAGGGTTTTGACGCGATTCAGTCTGGTTGGAACCTGGTGTGGGTTCAACTGACAAAATCACATTTCGCAGAATCAGGCAGGCTGATAATGCGGCTTTTGGTTTGCCGCTTGAAGCAGAGAAAGCGACGAGGAGATTCTCTTGTGACAGGCCGGACGAGGCAATGCCTGCAAGAAAACAAGCCGCCCTAAGCCACTACTAGAAATAGACTTACGATACCCAACACAGGTGCCAATACGCGGCTTCTGACGCTAAGTGTCCAGTTGGGGTGGTGCGTTTTGTAGGGATTGCAGGAGGGATTGCACATGCTCGAAGCGGTGATGTGCATTGAGGCTGATGCGGAGCAGACAGCGGTCGGCAGGTACCGTCGGAGGCCGGATAGCCGGCACAAAGACACCTTGGCTTTCAAGATACTTCGACAGCGAGATGGCGGCTTGAGGCGATTCGACGTACATCGGAATGATCGGAGTATGGATTGCTACTGAATTGCTCGCTTGATTTTCCAGCCCACTTGTTTTGTCATGGTAGTTCGAGTTCTCGACCTGCACGTTTCGTCCGATTTCGCGCAGTCCGAGTACCAGTCGCTTGCTTAAGTCCTGGAGTTTACTGCGTTCCTCATCCAACGTTTGCAAGATTTCGATGGCTTGAGTGCACGAGGCTAACGTATTTGGTGGAAGGGCGGTTGAGAAGATCAGCGTGCGAGCTCGTTGCACGATCAATCGGCACATGAGCTCCGATCCGGCAACAAATCCACCGACGCTCCCGACGGCTTTGCTTAATGTTCCCGTTTTAATCCACAGGGCTGGGTCAGCTCCGAGGAGATCCAGTAGCCCTTTACCTCGCTTGCCTACAACGCCGCTTGCGTGGGCTTCGTCGGCTACAGGAATGGCTTGATAGGCTCTGGCAAGCTCTTCGATCTTCAGAATCGGAGCGATGTCACCTTCCATGCTGAAGACGGAATCGGTCAGAATCCACGCCATGCGGTAGGCTTGGCGATGCGTTTTCAGAAGACTATCGAGGGCATCGCAGTTCGCATGGGGATATACGATCACTTTGGCCCTGGAAAGTTTGCAAGCATCGATCAAGCACGCATGGTTTAAGGAGTCAGAAAACAGTACATCTTCGGGTGCGACCAAGGCTCGGAGCGTTCCGAGATTGGCGGCATATCCCGAGGAAAAAACAACAGATTTCTGAGTGTTTTGCCATCTAGCGATGGTCTGGCAAAGCCGATCGTATTCCAGGGTAGCCCCGAGGATCAACGGGCTGGCCGTCGCTCCGCTGGGGTACTTGGAATAAATGCCGTTGTCGCTCTTTTCGTTGAGTCTTTCAGATAGGCCGGAGGCCAGACTCGCGTGCCAAGCGAGTCCAAGGTAATCATTGGATGCGAAATGGAGGAGTTTTCGT
>CAIJIZ010000664.1 GCA_903820735.1 uncultured Pirellula sp. | reverse complement strand
TACGATCCTCGCGTCAGCGAGAAGCAGATCCGACAAGACTTGATGAATGTCTTCAAGGCCTCCAGCGGTGAAGTCTCTGAGCGTCATCGTCAGTTGATCGAGAAAAATGTAACCGTCGTCAAAGACGCTTACACTGCAGCGAATCTATCCCACGCTATCGTGGTTCTTACCGAATGGGATGAGTTCAAGAAACTCGACATGCAGCGTGTGTATGATCAAATGCATCGACCAGCTTTCGTCTTCGATGGACGGAATGTACTCGACGCCCACACGATGGACAAAATCGGTTTTGAAGTCCACGGTATTGGCCGGTCGTAGATCGTAACAACGGTTCTGGCCGTTCATAACGTTGATCGTTCGTAGAGCATCGCAATCTCCCGGGAGCTTTTCATGATCGCTTGGCAACTTGTCGGTAGCACCTTAAACGAAAATGGTCTTCTTGCTGATAACCAGCCTTCTTCAGCAAGCAGTCCGTCTTCAAGCGGTCATGGTACGACGCAGACGTCGAAGCTACACAACATACCGATCTCTCAAGAGCCTTGGAGCACCGAGGTTGCAACACGCGATGGTGCGTTTCGAATTCGATGGGAAGCATCGAACAACGGTAAAGCTCTTGGGATGAAATGCTTGACCATAGAGACCGACTCGCTTCGTACTATGATTCTTCCTTCCCGTGGGATGGGGATATGGAAATCATGGGCGAAATCGTGCGAAGGTAATGGCAATCAAGCACTCGGAAGAGATTCAACAGACAACAACTGGGTAGAGTTTGGTTGGAGTAGTCCAGTCCAAGGCCCCGTACATCCGAGCCTTGTGCCGATTGGGGATCCGTCGGGAATCGGTTGGCTGGAAGGCTTTGATGAATTGCTTGTGCGATGTGGGTTACTCAGCAACGGCGCTCCCGAGTTCGATGCGTCTGGCAAGGTCGCGTATCCCGTTCATGGGCGAATTGCGAATCTACCCGTGGACTCGATGCGGATAGAAGCTCATCCGGAGCTGGGCTATCTCGATGTGATCGGCGTAGTCAGCGAATCGCGATTTCTTGTCTATAGCTTGACCCTTGAGTCTCGCATCCGGTTTCACATCGGCTCGAGCGCGATGGAAATTCACGATACGGTGACGAACCTGAGATCGACTCCAGGTTCCATGCAATTGCTCTACCACATCAATCTCGGTCAGCCAGTCTTACAATCTGGATCAAAAATCGTCGCCCCCCTAAATCGGCTTGCTCCTCGCGACCCGAGAGCCGCAGAAGGGATCGGGCAATGGGATCGATGCAACGGCCCTCAAAGTGGGTATAGCGAACAAGTCTACTTCGGCGATCCGGTTTGCAGTTCAGACCATTGGACACAAGCGATGCTCTGCAATCATGATGAGACTCTTGGCTATGCTGTTCACTTCGACAAGTCGACTTTACCCGTAGTGAATTTCTGGAAGAACACTGCGAGTGTTGAAGATGGCTACGTCGTAGGGATTGAACCCGCCACGGGGTTTCCCAACAACCGAAGCTTTGAAGAACGCAATAACCGCGTCGTTCAATTGCAAGGTGGTGAGTCCCGAACATTTCGGCTGAAACTCGATCCGAGAATCGGAGCTCAAGCCGTGTTGGAGAGCAAGCAAGCGATTGAGCAACTGCAAAACAAGCCTTGTTGCGTTGAGAATCTCCCTGTGGCTGGTTGGTCACCCTCTGCCGAGTCGAACGCATAATGTCCGCTTCGTACGAGAGTACGTCCAAGAGTACAAGCTGCACGCAAGGGACGGGCGATGGGACTCTCCTGCATGCACCGCAGGAGAAAAATGCTTCGATCGGCTTTCGCATTTCTCTGCTAGTTATCGCTTTTATCGTCCGTTTCGCTATCGGATGGTCGATGAGCGGGTCGCTCGATTCCGATCCAGATGCTTACGCAACCCTCGCAAAAACTTGGGCGCAAACTGGCACCTATGGCTTAACCGATAACGCAGGTGTGGCCCATCCAACAGCTTACCGACCTGCGATGTATCCTTGGATCCTTAGCTGGTTCGTTCTTTCGACGAATTGGAAGACATGGCTCATTCTCTTGCATGCATGTCTAGGTGCGATGACGGCTTATTGGACGTTTGCCGTTGGCCACCGATTGCAACTGGGTCGATTCATCAGCCTCCTTGCAATGGGCTTTGTCCTCTTCGATCCGATCTTGCTACGCCAATCAACGTTGGTGATGACTGAAACACTTGCTACCTGGTTCGCGATGGGAATTTGGTGGACGTATCTGCTTGGCTTCAATACAAGTCGCAAGCGAGGGGGGATTTGGTTTGCAACCTTTTGGTCGGTGTTAGGGTTGCTCTTGGGGTTTGCTTGTTTATCAAGGCCGACGAGTTTGATGTGGGCTGCGCTGTGGAGCGGTGTTGAGCTCAAGCGGAACGCTCGAGGGGCGGTACTCTCGATGCTCGGTTGCTTGCTGGTGCTCACTCCATGGTGGTATCGCAACTCCAAGGTATTCCACGAAGGCATCTGGACAACCACGCACGGTGGCTACACGTTACTACTGGCAAATAACCCGGTGCTTCTCAACCACTGGCAACACTCTGTATCTCGGGAATGGGACGAAGAAGCTTTTCATGCTTGGTGGCAAGAGCGTAGCGACGGGACACAGCGTAGCGACGGGACACAGCGTAGCGACGGGACACAGCGTAGCGACGGGACACAGCGTAGCGACGGGACACAGCGTAGCGACGATACACAGCGTGAGTTGCAGCGGGATCGATTGGCGAACTCGTTAGCAATGAGATCCATAAAAGAGAACCCGCCTGGATTTCTCTATGGGATTGGAGTTCGGCAGCTTTGGTTTTGGGCTTGGTGGCCTTCGGAACGCCAAGCGGGACTTGGCCTTCGATGGGCGATTGGCGTGTGGTACGGCGCGATCTCTTGCGCGGTTATCTATGGATGTTGGAATCTGAGCAGGCGATGGGATCGCAGAGTGCTAGGAAGTGCATTGTGGAATTGGATGCCCGCTTTGACTATGGCGATCAGCCTCTGTGCGATCCATTCCGTGTACTGGAGCAACATGCGGATGCGCTCGCCACTCATTCCGCTCGTGAGTTTGCTGGCTGCTTACGGTGTACAAGCGATTTGCGAACGATACGCACCGTCTTATTTGAAGTCTCTTTCCAAGACACATTCGACGCCCCGTTGAAGTGGTCATGCAGCTCGGCATTAGAACTAATCGCTTGAAGTAGAATAATCGCGTCAAGCAAACCGAATGCGATAGACAGCCTGATGGACTCCAAGCGGAGCAAGACAAACTTTTAAATACGTTTGAACATCTTATCGAGTTGATCTCGGGAGAAGAACAACGCGGTTGGCCGTCCGTGTGGGCAATGGTGGGTATCGTGGTAATAGTCTCGCTGTTCGAGCAACGCTGATATCTCGGTTGAGTTGAGCCGGTCGCCAGCTTTGACTGCGGCTTTGCATGCCATCATATTCATGATGTCATCGAGAACATCGCGTGGCTCGACCCGTTTGCTTCCGACCATAAGCGATTCGATGACTTGCCTGAGCATATCGGCGGGAGACGCTTGTCGCAGAATCGACGGGTAGGAGTGCAGGGCGATTGTTTCACCACCGAAGGAATCGATTTCGAAACCGATTTCGGCAAGCATATCGCGATACTCGAGCGCAGTGGCAGTCTCCGCTGCGGTCATTTGCACGGTAGCGGGAACCAACAATCGCTGTCGCTCGATCGACTTGGAAAGTACTTTCGCTTTGATCTGTTCGTACATAATGCGTTCGTGCAACGCATGTTGATCGATGATTACCATGCCTGCCTCGTCTTCCGTAATCAGATAGCGATTATGGATCTGGAATCCGACGGGCTTGGTACTTCCCAAGAAGGGGTCAGCGATCGGGGAATCGAATCGACCGTGTTCAGCGGGAACATTTGAAATCGATTCGGTTGAAACTGCTTCTGTAGCGGTGGTAGTTGTAGAAGTGGGTGCGGTGCCAGCCGGACCGATACTTGGGTTTGGAATATCGCGAAAGGTCGTCGCTTGGAAGCCTTGTTCGGGATAGGGTTGAAATTGCGGTACGCTTCGGGCTCGCGCCCAGTCGATCAAGGTCGAGTTGCCGGACGAAGTCGCAGGGGAGGTTCCTGAAGAGCCGGACGGTGACATTGACGGTGAACTTGGCGGTAGACTTGATGGTGAATTCGACGGTAAATTCGATGGTGAGCTCGAGGAGAAATTTGAGGTTGGAGCGAGGGATGGCTGGAGAGCGGGGCTTGAAGAAGCCGTATTATTTGCGAGAGGGTCGTGTCCTTTGGCGACGAGGTTCGATGTAAGGAATTTATGTCGCAAGGTGTGCAGAAGTCGGCTGTAGAGGGCTCCTGAGTCTTCAAAGCGGACTTCGACTTTGGTTGGGTGGACGTTGACATCGACGGTTTTCGGGTCGATTTGCATGTGTAGGAAACAGACGGGCAAGCGACCAACCATTAGGAGTCCACGGTAAGCTTCTCCGAGAGCGTGTTGCAGTGCGCGATCGCGGATGTATCGTCCATTTAGGAAGAGGTACTGCATTCGGTTATTGCTGCGCGAGACCGATGGATCTGTGACGTAGCCCCGTACTTTGACTTTGTCGTCTTCGTGTTCTACGGCGATCAAAGCATCAGCGATTTCATCCCCAAAGAAAGCTCGGATTCGTTCCGACCAGCGGGTGGTTGGCGGAAGGTCATGCAACGTTCGCTCGTTGCTGGTAAGGACCATGTGGACATTTGGAAAAGCCAACGCGATTCGTGTGAAGGCTTCGACGACATGCCCCATTTCTGTCGATGGGGTCTTGAGGAACTTCCGACGAACGGGAGTATTGAAGAACAGGTGGCGTACTTCGAGCGTGGTACCGACATTCATCGCACAGGGTTTGATCGGTTCACGATCGGACCCTTGGGCCCGAAGTTCATAGCCGCTATCGGAGGTAGCGACACGGCTGCGCAGAGTCAGGTGGCTGATCTCAGCGATCGATGCGAGAGCCTCCCCGCGAAATCCCAACGTTCGGACATCGAACAAGTCATCTGCATCTTTCAGCTTGCTTGTTGCGTGCGGTGCGAGAGCTAAATGAAGTTGCTCTTCATCGATCCCACAACCATTATCACTGATCCGAATCAAATCGATCCCGCCCCCTTCAACGGCGACTTCGATGTACGTCGCACCTGCGTCGACGCTGTTCTCCAACGTCTCTTTGATGACACTCGCTGGGCGCTCGATCACTTCACCTGCGGCGATCTTGTTGACCAAACTAATGGATAATTGGCGAATCAGTGGCATCGATCGATTAAGGTTTCTCAGGAGGTTGCTTATCGCGAAACGAGTCTTGCTAGAACCTCTAAAGGTATCGGAAAAGGAGAGCTTAGAGAAGCGATTTCGGGGGGAAGCCTGAGGCAGAATGTCCTTGGTAACCCGCTAGGAATCCTAAGAACCAATTCGTGATCCCAGAGGTATTTGCTATAATATCTAGGCGGGGATTTGTGCTTTGTGCCCCCCGCTCCCCACCTTTACTGCCTTCCCTCCCCGAGATTCTTATGTTGCCAATCCCAAGGCTTGCATTCTCTTTTCGATCTACTCAGCGATTTTCGCAGCGATCCTCGCAGCCATGTCCTCTGGGGACTGACGAAGGCTTAGCTGGGCGTTTGCACGGCGAATTTATAGCGAAGACCATGAGTGTAAAGGTAAGACACATGTCCCGTTGGGTAATTGCAAGCATTGTTGGATTGATGAGTTTTTCTTCGATTGGAAGTGTTCCGGGCGAGGTCATGGCGCAGGCGGGGCCGGCGGTTGAGCCGAGTGCCGATCCCGCGAAGGCTTTCGAACCACGGGAGTTTGTAGGTACGAATGGCATGGCGTTGAAGTATCGGTTGATCAAGCCGATGGGATATAAGTTTGGCAAGAAGTATCCGCTTGTACTTTTCTTGCACGGTGCGGGGGAGCGTGGTGATGACAACGCTTCGACGCTCAAGCATGCGGCGAAGGACTTTGCCGATTTAGAGCGTCGGTCGAAGTATCCTGCGTACATCGTTATTCCGCAGTGTCCAACGGATCGGCGTTGGTCGGAAGTCGATTGGTCCAAGGATGCGAGTGCATTGCCTGAAGAGCCAAGCGATCCGATGCGGAACATCAAAGAGTTGCTCGACGAGATGGTTGAGAATGCGGGGGTGGATCCGAATCGGATTTACATCACAGGACTCTCTATGGGTGGCTATGGGACTTGGGATGCCATCGCTCGCTACCCGGACTTCTTCGCTGCTGCGGCCCCGATTTGCGGCGGTGGAGATCCGAAGACGATAAGCAAATTCAAATCGTTGCCGGTTTGGTGTTTTCATGGAGCGAAAGATTCCGTGGTCAAGGTCGGACGCTCGCGCGAGATGGTCGATGCCTTGAAGGCTGTCGGATCGCCTGTGAAGTATACGGAATATCCAGAAGCCCAGCATGATAGCTGGACAGTGACATATTCGAATCCCGAGCTGTACGCTTGGTTATTCTCCCAACGTCGCGAGAGCAAGTAGTTGCTCTCAAGAGTTTCATACCGGTTCGCACTGAGCGAACTGGTGAACCCAAGCCGTTTCCTCGACTCGTAGATTCTTGAACAATATGTTGCACCTGAGTCCTCGATGGCTAAGCGCCACCAACCTTTGTTTTCTTTCGTTGTGCGTATCGTTATGCGTATCGCTGTGCTCAGGGGGCTTCGGACCTACGGCAAGCCGAGTGCAGGGTCAAGAGCCGGCAGCATCGGGATTTCCGAGTGCACCAGCCGCACCTACACTTCCAGTACCAGAAACTAAACCGGCAGTACCAGATACTAAACCGGCGATTACTGCGGCGCAAGATTCGAAACAGTACGTTGACTTCGCAAGAGACATCGCTCCGTTTCTTGAAGCGCATTGCTTGTCATGCCACCAAGGAGATGAGCCGAAGGGTGGTTTTCATGTTACCGACCGTGAAGCGGTATTAGGGTACATAACCCCTGGTTCGCTCAGCGACAGTTCCCTGTGGACCGATTACTTGACAGCGCCATCGAAATCTACGAAAGAAGATAGCTTAGTCATGCCGCCCGATGGTCCGATGCCGATGGCATCGTTGGCGTTAATGAAGTTATGGATTGAAGAAGGAGCAACGTGGCCGACGGACTTTAAGTTTGGTAACCAAGCAAAAGCAACACAACGAGGAGGATCGGTCCCGGTTCGGATTTACCGCGCGATCGGTTACTTCCACCCAGCGATTGTTCACTTTCCAATTGCTTTGCTTTCGCTAGCAGGGATGTCCGTAGCCCTTTCGTTCTTCTTAGGGCAACGCTTGATCCCCTTTGCGTATGCATGTCTGGTCATTGGAGCCTTGGGTGCAGTTGTCTCGGCGGTTATGGGATGGTCCTTTGCAGACATTCGTGGGCTTGCGGAGTGGTCGACAATGATTTCAAGCAAAGCGACCGAGAAAGAGTCCAACGAGTTCTTTCATCGTTGGTTAGGGACCGCGACGGCAGTTGGTGGAGTCGTGGTGGCGTGGATGGCTTATCGCGCACGCGATGCTGAGGGGAAGCGGCCTGGATGGGGTTGGAAGCTTGGGACGTTAGTGCTAGCGATGTTAGTCGGGATGGTTGGTCACCAAGGAGGCGAGTTGGTTTACGGCGACATATTCGCCAAGGCGTTGGAGTTGTTTTCCCGATAAAATGCGAGTCGCAAGGTCTCGATTGCACCATGAAAGCGTAACTCCCCTTCTCCTCCCGCTCGTTGTACCACACATCGCATTTTGTTTGCTAGCGTTCGCAGGTGATAATTTCCGAGGGCGGACTGGACTTTACCGAGCTACTGCGAATGATTTACC
>CAIJIZ010000663.1 GCA_903820735.1 uncultured Pirellula sp. | reverse complement strand
GAACCGGGGTGCGAACCGAGGATCGGGTAGAGGCCAGGGTAATGGCCAAGGTAGGAGCTCGGGTAAGGGGGCAGGTAAAGGGAGCGGTCGGGGGGTTCAGGGTAATGCCGGGAATTCCAGGGGGGCTGTTCGTGGTAACACTCGGGATGGTGGAGGTAGTCGCGGAGGCATTCGCGGCGGCAGTAGCCAAGGTGGAAGCGATACTCGGCGTAAGACAGCCCGGGGTGGTGGATCGCAGGGTGGTGGAGATAGAGCTAGGTCTGCGGAGTTCGAGGCGCTCGGTTCAGACGGCCGAGCATCTGGAGGTTCGCGTCCGGTGCGGAAGGGTGGATTCAAGAAGGGTGTTAAGAAGGGGGTAAAGCGGGGTGGTGTGAAAAGTGGATTAAAGAAGGGAGGGGGGCGTCAAGGTCGACCGAGCAGCAACGCTGCAGGGCGCAGCGGTAAGCCGACTGGTGGAAGGCCGTCTAGTGGTGGGAAGCCGAAGCGCGGCAAGCGTTAAACGCTGAATTATTGAGATTGGTTGGCTTTCCCAGCGAATCGTTTTTTCAGGCGGATCGTATTTCGGGCTGTTTTTCGTTTATATTAGGGGGCTCGCCGCTCGGACCCCGTTGTTTTTTGGTGTTGGTAATTGGAGTTCGGACAATCGTGCCGAATGAACGTGTTACTTGCACCGCTTAAGGGGTCCGCATTTCCCTCCACCTACCCCACCGACCGTGATGCCAATAACCGTGATGTTTCTAAATCGCGCTGCGCTCTTTGCATTGATCTTCTTGTTCCTTGCCCAGCTGCAATGCTCTTTTGCTTTCCAGGATCCGGAGGGGCGAACGGTTCAAGAGCTCCAAGGGGACTTCGGCGTTTCGGTTCAGCAAGTGATCGAAAAGCATTGTGTCGAGTGTCACAATTCCGATCGCCCTGAGGCGGATATCGATTTAACACTCTGGCGAGACTCGCAGCGATTAGCAAAAGAGACAGCAACGCTACAACGTGTTGCCGAGCAACTTCATACCGGGCAGATGCCACCACCAGAGGCAGCGCAGATTCCTGCGGCGGCTAAAGAGAAAATGGTTGCCTGGATTGATCAATGGTTGATGCTTGAAGCTCAACGGTACGCAGGAGACCCGGGGCCGGTGATTCTTCGGCGACTGAACAATGCGGAGTACACGTACAGCATTCGGGATTTGACTGGGGTAAGTACCTTGAATCCGGCAAGTGAGTTTCCTGCCGACAGCGCTGCGGGAGAAGGGTTTTCGAATACTGGTGCGGCGTTGGTGATGTCTCCATCGTTGGTCCGCAAGTACCTTGATGCAGCCAAGGGTGTGGCCGAGCATGCGGTGTTGTTGCCTGGTGGCATCACGTTTAGCGAGCGACCATCGGCAGCGGATATGACGAATGCGAAGCTTGATGAGATACGAGCTTTTTACTCTCAGTTCACCGATCAATCTGGCGGTGCCACGGTCAATCTTCAAGGGATCGTTTTTGAAACCAATCAAGGTGGCAGGCTTCCGATCGAACGTTATTTGCAAGCAACGCTTGAGCTTCGTGATGCAATCGTGCAAGACAGGGAACTCAAGGTTGATGATTGGATTACAAGGATTGCAACGGAGCGGAAGCTCAGTTCGAAGTACTTAAAGGGGCTATGGGATTCACTTCATGACACCAAGGCCACCGGTTTAGTCAAATCGCTTCAGCAACAGTGGAGCGAAACTACTGCGACGGCACCGGATGGACTTTTTGCGTTTGTGATGTCGTGGCAGCAGGCGCTTTGGAAGTTTTCCAGTGTTGGTCATATTGGAAAGCGCGACGGGCCTAAGTCGTGGCAGGAGCCGGTCAATCCTATTCGCCAAACGCAAGAACTGCGGCTTGCGCTTACCCCATTGGCGAGCGGTAAGCCAGCGAATGAAGACGTAACGGTTTATTTGCAAGTTGCTGATGCCGGGGATGGCGGAGAGTCTGATGCATTGGTGGTCTCGAATCCTCGATTGATTGCACCTGGTCGTCCAGATCTGCCACTTCGAGGGCTTGATTCGGTTGTTCGAACGATAGCAACTCAGCAACGCGATTGGGTTTCTCAGACTTCCGAAGTGCTTGTGGTTCTCGATCAATGGTTAGAGGCAACGGAAGGCCAGTCGCTGGCTGCATGGGCGGCTCAGAAAAACATTCCTGCGCCGTTGCTGAAGGCTTGGGCGGAGACGTTGGGTATTAGCGAGCCGGGAGAGACCTCAGCGGTTTCGCCGGATCGAAGATTGCTTACGCAGAAGGGTCAAAATCTATCCGGGATTTCTGGAATCGATGGCTGGGTAGCTGAGGACGCTTTAAGCATCATCGCCAACGCGACTGACGCGCATCATCGCATTCCTGGGAATATGCCGGGTAAGAGCATTGCGGTGCATCCATCTCCATCGCGTGCGATGTGTGTTGGGTGGAGGGCTCCGGAGGGGATGCGGGTTCAGACGCAAGCGCGTATTCGCCACGCTCATACTGAGTGCGGCAATGGAATTGCTTGGCGGCTTGAGTATCGCCGCGGTGCGGTCCAGCAAGTGCTTGGGTCTGGGTTTTCGAATGGGGCGCAAGACGTTCCGATTGGTCCATTTGCGGGGTTGCGTTTGAGGGCCAACGAGGAGATCGTGTTGGTTATCGAGCCACGGGATGCGAATCACTCTTGCGATTTGACGAATATTGATTTGACCGTAACGAGTGAGAAGGAGAGTTGGAATCTGACCGAGCAACTCCATCCAGATCTTCTTGCGGGCAATCCGCATGCGGATGCGAAGGGGCGTCCGGATGTTTGGTCGTTTTTTACGGAGCCCGCTCGCGGTGTTTCGGCGAGTGCTGGACCTCAGTCGATGCTGGCATCGGGTTCGCTGCTAGCGAACTGGATTCATGAATCCGATACGAACAAGCGGGGTGAATTGGCTCAAAGTATTGAAGCGATTTTAGTCGCTTCGGATGCGAAGCCTACGGTCAACGCAGAGCAACCTGATGCCGTTATGGCCAGGGAGTTGCTTTCGGCCACGGGTCCATTTTTCCGAGCTGCGATGAGCTTGGCATCGCAAGGGAATACGGCAGCTCAGGGGGGGGAAGGAAGGTCCGATAGGGGATCTGTTGGTGGAAGCGATACAGATATTTATGGCATCTCTGCCGATCGGTTTGGTACGAGTGGAGCAGATGGTGCCTTGGATTCTAAAGTTGCAGTGGGTGCCAGCGAGATGCTAGTTGCTGCACCTGCGGTTCTCGAGATCAAGCTACCTGCGTGGCTTGCAAATGGAACGGAGCTTGTCGCAAGTACGATGCTTCACTCGACAGCGGGTAAAGATGGTAGTGTTCAAGTCGTTCTCAGCGGAACGCGTCCGACTGGATCGACGCAGCCGATTCCGAAGACATCGATTGATGCGAAGGATCCGAATTGGACAAATGTTTCGCGGCAGTTGAATGTAGCGAGTCCGATTCTTGTGTCGGCGGGGAGTGGAGCGGAGTCGCGAACGCGAGAGAGTTTTGATCGATTCCGAGATTTGTTTCCGATCGCGTTATGCTACAGCAAAATTGTGCCGGTGGACGAAGTCGTCACGTTGACCCTATTCTATCGCGAAGATGATGCGCTTCGGCGATTGATGCTCGATGATGTGCAGACGCGGCAACTCGATCGACTTTGGAGTGAGCTTCACTTTGTGAGTCAAGACGCGTTGAAGTCGGTTGATGCTTATGAGCAGTTGTGGCAGTTTGCGACGCAGGACGCGGATCCGAGTGCATTTGAGCCGTTGCGTGAGCCGATCAAACAAGCTGCGGAGGTGTTCCGTCAGTCGATGCGTGAGGCGGAGCCAGTTCATTTGCAAGCTGTGATCGACTTTGCTCAGCGGGCTTATCGGCAACCACTGAACGAATCGCAACGATCCACATTGAGGAACCTATACGCTCAGTTAAGAGGTTCCGAAATGGCTCATGAGGAAGCGATTCGTTTATTGATCGCGCGGGTGTTGGTGGCACCTGAGTTTCTGTATCGAACGGAGATCCCCAAAGCGGATTCGGCTGAGTCGAGCGATGTAACATCGATCGAGCTTGCGAATCGCTTGAGCTATTTTCTTTGGGCCTCGACACCCGATGATGAGCTGATGGGGTTAGCTCTCGACGGTTCATTGCGCGAGCCGGGGAGACTCAAGGGTCAGGTTCAGCGGATGCTCAAGGATCCGAAGGCGGAG
>CAIJIZ010000662.1 GCA_903820735.1 uncultured Pirellula sp. | reverse complement strand
CGGATGCAAGGGGTGGTATTTGGGATGTCGAAGTGGTTGAGGAAATCATCGGCCGACCGCTTCACCACACCCTACTGATCGTTGAATCGCAACAAGCATGTTCAAGCGTCGTCTAGTGCCCTTCCCTCCTTCATCCCCCCCCGACCCTGACGCCCGCCTAAGCGGGAGAAGACGGGCCGAGGGAATTATGGCTGTCGATTTGACGGTATTGGGCTTGCGCCGTTCCGCTTAAGATTGCTCCGCTTGAATTGACGCACGTCCATCAAGGGTTGGTTGGGTAGTGACCTGACTGTTGAATACTGGCAACAGCCCTGTGGCGATTTCGCAACGATGTTGTTTTTTTTCAACACCGATTCGAACCGAACCCGTCGACGAGCACCCTTGTCGGGAAAACGATTTTCACCAACTTCTCTCGATTTCCCCATAGAAAACGCGATCCCACAGGCATAACATTGCGCTGCGGACCACCCTTCTGGCACGGAAGTCGCATTGCTCTAGGAATATGCCCACGTATTCCTTACCAATCGTTTTTCCCGCCTGCACTGCTTGAACTATGACTAAGAGAGCCTCCAGACAATCCTTCAACGATAAACCGATTTCCGGAGAGGAAGCCTTTTTCGAAGAAGATCGCGAACTGCTCGACGCTCTCCCCAACGCAATCCCCGGCGGTATCACCTTCGAATCCGACGATGCGGAAGTCCCGACCGAAGCACTCCCTTCCGAAGATGAACTCAGCGATGACGACGCGGATAACTTCTTCGCCGATGACGACGAAGTCGTAGATGCGACCGAAGACCCCGTCCGGATGTACTTGATGCAAATGGGCGAAATCCCACTGCTGACGCGGCACCAAGAAGTCACGGCTGCAAAACACATCGATCGCACCCGATACTTCTATCGCACTTGGATGCTCGCTTCGGATTTCATGCTTCAAGGAGCGACAAAACTTCTCGAACAAGTCCGGGACGGCAAGTTGCGACTTGACCGAACCATCGAAGTGAGCGTTACCAATGCGACCGAAAAAGTCGCGATCATGCGCCGCATCGGCCCAAATATCAAAACCCTCCGACATCTGCTTGTGCGAAACCACACCGATTTCTACATCGCTATCGATCGCAAAAAACCAACTCGAGAACGACGCGACGCTTGGAAACGACTTGTGTGCCGCCGCAACAAAGCAGTCCGTCTGATCGAGGAAATGAACCTCCGAACCAACCGCCTCGAACCGCTGTTCAATAAACTCACGATCATTCAACAGCAAATGGTCATCCTCAAATCGCGCATTACCACCGCGAAGAAAACGGGCTTCGTCGAAGGGACCACCCTGCCGAAAATGGAACAGGAACTTCGACACCTGATGAAGATCACATACGAGTCCCCTTCGACCCTGACCCGTAGGGTTGAAAAAGTCCGCCGCTTCCGCTCGGAATACGACGCTGCGAAACGAGATCTCTCCGCCGGGAACCTGCGTCTCGTCGTTTCCATCGCCAAAAAATACCGCAACCGTGGCTTGAGCTTCCTCGACTTGATCCAAGAAGGAAACACCGGACTGATGCGAGCCGTCGATAAGTTCGAATACGAACGGGGCTTCAAATTCTCCACCTATGCTACCTGGTGGATCCGACAAGCTATCACGCGAGCGATCGCCGACCAAAGCCGCACAATCCGAGTCCCCGTCCACATGATCGACACCATGAGCAAGGTGCGACAAGTCATGCGTGACTTGATCCAAGAGCTCGGGCGAGAGCCTTCCGTCGAAGAAACCGCGCAGCGATCCGGACTCTCGATGGACGATGCTCGGGTCGTTATCAAAATGGCGAAACAACCTCTCTCCCTAGATCAACCTGTCGGTGACCACGACGATAGCTTCTTCGGAGAATTCCTCGAAGACTACCGCGACCACGATCCACTCTATGAAACACATCAAGCGACGCTTCGTGAACAAATCCAAGAAGCGATGCAAACCCTGAACTACCGCGAACGGGAAATCCTAAAGCTTCGCTATGGCCTAGCCGACGGATACGCTTACACCCTCGAAGAAGTCGGCAAGATTTTCCAAGTCACCCGAGAACGAGTTCGCCAAATCGAAAGCAAGGCGGTCAAAAAGCTTCAACACCCACACCGAAGCAGAACCCTCGTAAGCTTTGTTGACGGCGTCGAACTACCCGAAACCTACGATTCAATCACCCGAGGGGATTCAAACTGATCGAAACATTTGACGGAACGTAGGGTGCGGTGAAGCGGTCGGCCTCTGACGTCTTAAACCGTTGCAACAACCGAACCAACATCATTCCAAATGCTCGGTTAACCACTGACCGCGAAACCCACCGTACATAGTCGCCCCTTACTCCCGCCGTGCAGCAGAAGTGAAGTAAAGACCTTTCCCTAACATATCCCCGTAGCATGGCCCTCTGTGGCCGTGCGAGGGGCTCACGCAAAGACGCAGAGACGCAAGGAAAACCGCGAACCAGTTTGTGTTATGCTTGAAGCGGAGCATCGACTTTTCTTAACTCCCCTTCTACTCCCAGGGGAGGAGAAGGGGCCGGGGGACGAGGTGGGTGAACACGCGCAGTTTGTGTTTTGCGAACTCCATAGTAAAGTGCGAGAAGAGAAGGAATGCACGAGAGGTTGGGTCTTGCGGTTCGTGTCGTACACCGCGAAGCAGTACTCGTACTCGAACCCACCGTAATCTCCAGCGCGGCGATGAGCGATAGATCGTGACTTATCGAAGTCAGAGTTTTTCGAGTACGAGTACCATTGCATTGAGTACGAGTAAGTGTGCGAAAACTATCTTCCTAACCTGGATGATGATTGACCTGCAGTACGCAACTCCAGCGTCGTCCAGTGCTCTTCGCACCCTCATCCCCCCCGCCCCTTGCTCCCGCCCGCGGGAGAAGGGGAGCCAAAACCTTCCCCGTAGCATGGCCCTCTG
>CAIJIZ010000661.1 GCA_903820735.1 uncultured Pirellula sp. | reverse complement strand
CCGGTCCTTATCACGGAGACTTCCCCGTGTGATTCTCAAGCCGTTTTTGGATTCCACGTAGCCGGAAATGTTCTCGGCCGAAAGGAAGTAGAACAGCACCAGGGGAATCCCGAAGATGGCGGTTGTGGACACCAGATTGAAGATCCAGCGTTCCACTCGCGTACCCGAGGTTCGCACCTTGGAGCACTTAGCCATGCAGAGCGAAACGCGAGGGATGCTCGATTCGATATTGCACAGCGACGGAACCGCGAAGATCCATAAAGACGTTTGGATATCTTATTTGTCGAGTGACGGGATCAAGCGAGGGAATCTCACAACGGGTTTTGGTGCTGATGGGCAGAAGATTGGGCCTGAGTTGACGTTTGGGATCAAGCTTCATGAACTGCTTGGTGAGCCGATTTTATTGATCAAGACGGCTTGGGGTGGTCGCAGTCTTCATACCGATTTTCGCCCCCCAAGTGCAGGTCCGTTTATGTTTACCGAGGCTCAAAAGGAGCAGGTGAGCAAACAGGGTAAAGACCTGACACAGGTCGTTGCGGAAAAGGAAGCAGCGACTGGGTTGGCTTATCGGGAGATGATCAAGCACGTCGAATCGGAGCTTCGAGATATCGCCGCCATCGTTCCGAGTTTCGATCGGAGCATCGGTTATGAATTGTCTGGGTTCGTGTGGTTTCAGGGTTGGAATGACATGGTGGACTCCGGGGTATATCCTGAGCGAGATCAACCGCATGGGTATGGGCAGTACAGCAAGAATCTTGCGTGTTTAATTCGGGATGTTCGTAAAGATCTTGGAGTACCCGACTTGCCATTTGTAGTGGGGGTGATGGGTGTTGGGGGGCCGACGGCGGAGTATGGGCCGGAAGAGAAACGCTATGCGAGAATTCATCAGCATTTTCGCGACGCGATGGCCGAACCAACGACGCTTCCAGAGTTTTCTGGAACTGTCGTGCCGGTGTATACGGAGAAGTATTGGGATTCGGAATTGACTAGGTTGCGATCGAAGGAATCTGCCGCGGTTCGTAGAGCGAAGGAGAAAGCCAAAGCTGATCAATTAGATCCGAAGCAGACCCGAGCGTTGGAGGTCGAATATCGTGAGCAAGATTTAAGTACTAGAGAGCTTGAGACATTGCAAAAAGGAGTCTCGAACGCGGAGTTCCACTACTTGGGATCTTCAAGAATTCTCGGTGGAATAGGAATCGGGTTTGCAGAAGCGATGGCGGAGTTAGTTCGCAGTCCGAAGTGATGGTGCTAACCGTCGAAGAACTCTCTGAGTCGTGTCTACGATAGTGCCAGAGAAACTATTTCGGCCAACCGCGAAATACGCCATCGGCATCGACGCTTTGCGCAAAGTCCTTGTAATCCATGTTGCCTAGTGCAAGGTTATTCTCCACGCTCCATAGTTCGCGGGGGATCACTCGAAATGTTTGCCCAGGGGCTTCGCGAAGTTCCACGACGAGAATCGGGTGTTCGGGAATTGTGAGTGATGTCGTATCGGCGAGGAAAGCAAACGAATGCTCTCCTCGCTGCTCGCCGATTGGCTTGAGTTCGATCAATTGAGCCACGCTCAATCCTTCATAATCGACATCGTCAATCACAGTGAGGTTCGCTTGGAAGCCTTCCTCGGAAAGTGCTTCCGATGCGCTGCGAAGTTTGATCCAATCACTATCCTTGGAGAAATCGGTGCGAATCAGAAGTGTATTCTCAGACTTAGGGAGTGGTTTTCGCATATATGACCCATGATCCTATAAGAGCGCAGAAGATCGAAGTAGCAAACAACATGGCGGCGGGTATATCGAGTTCGAATCGAGCGTGGCCGACGGCGGTCTGGTAGATCGAATAAATGAGCAAACAAGCATGGGATGCTGCCCATAGTCGAACTGCACGCAAGCCGACTGCGGCAGGGGCTTTACGGGCTAACCAAGCGATGAAGGCGAGAACTTGTATGGCGTGCAAGGTCGCGCCGTGAGGAAACTTCAACGCGCCTTTG
>CAIJIZ010000660.1 GCA_903820735.1 uncultured Pirellula sp. | reverse complement strand
GATCGCATCCAACGGTGGAGGCATGGCACCGGGATTGCCGACTCGGACCGCTGAATGAATGAAAGTTTCTGTGTTCTCGATGATGTCGAGTGTCTTCCATTCAGGCTTGATCACTCGCTGATAGAGTCGAACTAATTCGGTCGAGAGAAACCTACCAAAGGACTCCAACACTTGGTCAGCCGGTATGCCAAGAGCCTTTGCGGCGATTTCGACCAAGCGAAAGACTTGTTGATCTTCATAGACACGCCCGGCTGAGAATACGCACTCTTCGATACCGGCTTCCTTGAGAAGCGATCTCCAATGCTCAGCACCGATGGAATGCTGGGCAAACTTCTGCAGTTGTAGGAGTATCAAGCCGTGCATGAGTCACTTCGGTACTTTCAAACTGGAATGCCCAAGGGATTAGGAGCGAAAGGAGGTACCACCGGGAAAAAGGCATGAGGAAAGTGGACAGGCACTCAAAATCATTGTACGCGGACGATCACTCAGTTAGGGAGTCCCACGCCTAAAGCTACACAAAAACTTGGGCTTACGAGGTGATTTTCGGGGCTTTGATGCCGTTTTTTCGAACACAGAGACTTTGAAACACAAAAACTTTGAAACACAGAGGCACAGAGATCACAGAGGGGCATCGGAGATCAAAACCGAGGAGACATAAAGTCGGACGAACCGCAAGCGCGACTCAATCTGTCGGGAACGAGATGACTCGCACACGCATGTATTCGCTTAGCCCCTCGGTTCCACCCTCGGAACCTATCCCGCTTTCTTTGATTCCACCAAAAGGTATTTCGGCTTTCAATGGTCTCCATTCATTAACACCAACAATCCCAACATCCAACCTTCTCGCAACCCGCCGACAAACCGATAAATCGGTTCCGTAGACGTATCCCGCAAGCCCTTGAGAAACGCCATTGGCGCGTTGGATCACTTCGTCCACCGTACGGTATGTATGAATTGCGAACACTGGGCCAAAGATCTCTCCTTTGGAAATACGCATATCATCGACCACGTGGCTGAGGACTGTCGGGGCGTAGAAACTTCCTTCGCTTTTCGATCGAACCCCTTTCCCAAACACATATCGATAAGCGATTTTTGCGCCGGAATCACAAGCTTCTTCGACCAAAGCATCCACACCTATGCATGCTTGGGAGTGAATCAATGGCCCAGCGTCCACTCGATACAGTCCCGAATCATTCAGTCCATCTTCGACCTTGGAGGATTCAAGCTTGCCAATTAGGCGTTCCAAGACTTGTTCGTGCAAATCTTCAGGAATGAAGATTCGATTCGCGGTGACGCATACTTGCCCAGTGACAAAAAGTTTTAGCTGAACCAATTGGTCGACTGCGAAATCAAGGTCAGCGTCAGGGAGAACGATAAACGGAGCATTCCCGCCGAGTTCTAACGATACTCGCTTAATCTGCGAAGCGGCTCCAGCCATAAGTTTGCTGCCTGTCGCCTTCGAACCAGTGAGACTTATGCATCGAACTTCTGGATGGTCGATCATTATGCTTCCAATCTGCGGCCCTTCACCAGGGATAATTTGTACCACTCCATCTGGTACTCCTGCTGATCGAAATAAAGGTGCCATCGCTAGAGCGATCAAGGGTGTACTTTCCGCTGGTTTCCAAACTCCAGTACATCCCGCCGCTAAGGCTGCTGCAATCTTCTTCGCTCCCTGCGCAAGAGGGAAATTCCAGGGCGTAATCCATCCCACTACGCCAATCGGTAAATGCTCAATAACGAATTCACGATCCCTTTGGGGATGGGAAGCGATCCTTCCGGAAATGCGACGTGCTTCCTCCCCATACCATTGAAAGAAACTAGCGGCGTAGTCAATCTCGCCGACCGATTGCCAGTATGGCTTCCCTTGTTCAGCCGTCAGCAACGTTGCAAGTTTGTCTTTCTGTTCGATCAACTCAGCCGCGATAGTCTTAAGTATGTTTCCTCGCTCGAATGCGGAGAGTTCTTTCCAAGATCGTTGCGCTACGACGGCACCATCGATCGCTTCAGTAGCGATCTGTGGGTTCGCGAAATGAACTTCGGCGAGCTTTGCGCCTGTCGCTGGATTGACGATGCACCGTGTGGCATCACTTCGAACATACCTCCCATTTACCCATGGAGCTGGTTCGAACCAAATTCCGTCGAATTTACGCTGTGCACTCATCGATCCGAAGAACCTTCCGGTAGATCTCTATTGATTGATTCTCGTTCAGTGTGACTGGATTAGGGCCCATGAGTCTCTGATTCGAACAAGCAGCTTGAGCCATCTGCGGGAGATCCGACGCTTTAACGGTAACCCTTTGAAGCTGCGCAAATAAGCCAAGGCGGGTGGCGAGAGCATCTAATGAATCGCAAAAATCAAACCCATTTTTCGACTCGAAACCAAGAGCATCTGCAAATAACTTCGCGTCTTCTTTGCAACAATCCAGCGCCAAGTTGTAACGCATGACTTCTGCGAAGAAGCAGCCTGTAATCACACCATGGGGTATCGGATATCTACCCCCTAATGGGAGAGCGAGTGCATGAACAGCGCAGCATGAAGAGTTTGCAAATGCAAGCCCTGCGAGGTGGCTACCGATGGCCATGGCGTCGCGAGCTTGCTTGTCCTCGCCGTTTAGAACCACCGTTTCCAAGTTTGGGCCCAGAAACGATGCAGCTTGTAGAGCCAACCCACGAGCAACGGGTGTGGCAACTTTTGCGATCAGGGCTTCCATGGCATGGACGATCGCATCGAAGCCCGTAGCGGCAGTAATACCGCTTGGAAGGTTATCAGTAAGTGTCGGGTCTACGACAGCAACATCCGCGAGCAGATGAGGCGAGACAACTCCAACTTTGATTCCTTGCGTAGGCTCTGTCAGAATCGCGACGAAGGTCGCTTCGGAGCCCGTACCAGCCGTCGTTGGAACCAGGATTGAAGGTAACCCACGTGCAGGGACTTTACCAATTCCGCAGTAATCGGTTGCATTTCCGCCGTGTACCGCAAGTATGCTGGCAACCTTCGACGCATCCATAACGCTACCGCCACCAACGCCGATAATGCAATCTGCTCGACTCTCTCGAAGCAATTCGCCAAGCCGGTCAACAACTTGAAGTTCCGGTTCGGCGGGAACGGCATTGAAGGTTCCCGCGAAGATTTCAAGTTTGGATAATGCATCGATTAATGGGGCGACTAACCCAGCTTGCGAAACACCATAATCCGTGACAACAAAAGGTCGCCTCCAACCATTTGCAATGCAGATGGCTGGTACTTCATCAAGTCTACCGCGACCAAAAAGAACACGACGCGGAAGATGGGTGTCGAATTGCGTAAGAAGCTTCATCTGTCTTTACTTAGATGGCTTACTTGCCCGTTTGAGTCTTCTCAGCCGCGACTTCGGGCTCGTATTTCACTTCTGTCAATTCGATCCCTTTGTACGGTAGCGCATCGGGTGTGATTTTCACCGCCGTAGATACCTTCAATGGAAACGGTCCACCTACGTCATAGGTAAGCTCCACGAAGCTTGCGGTCCAACCCGGTTCTGTCGGCGGTGGTACGGCGAGGTAATTGCCATCCGCATCGGGTTTAAGAGTGGTACTTTCAAAGGCGGGACCGATCGTTTTGAGACGGAAGTCGCGAGCGGTGGGATTGTTCGCGCGCCATAAAACTACATCCAAAGGCTTGGTTTTCGGCATCACTTGGATCGACCCATCTTCACCGAATTTCCAAGAGTACTGCGGCGATTTCTTTCCAGAAGCCACCATCGTGTAGTATGCAGCGATCGACTGAACTGCATCGGTATCTTTCAAACCATGGTCAGCGTTCGGTACATAACGTAGAAGTTTCTCTCCTGGCAGTTCATCGTAATAGTATTGCGAAGAATCAGGAACGAAGAACTGATCGCCACTTGCATTGACAATGTATTTGGGAAGTGTCAATCGGTCGCGATAATAGTAGGGATCAACAATCTCATAGAGTTGTTGCATGCGTGGGTGATCGAACCTTTGAAGGATTTTGTGTTGGTAGTAGTTACCGATGGCTTCTGACCAAAATCCGTAGACTTCAGCATGATTCTGAAGAGATAGCTTTGCGTTTGCTACATCGATAACGATCGGCACGATGGCTTCGATACGATTATCTGCGGCACCTGCAAGCCAAGTCGTCCAGCCTCGTTTCGAACCACCACCGACGATAAATCGATTAACCTTGCGTTTTCCTCCAGCCTCACTTGCGGAAAACTCCGTGATGCAATCCATGGCCCGAACGACACTCTTGACCATAGGTAGTCGGGGGAGCCAAGTAGGGTCCCCTGTTTCGAGGAATTGAGCCCATGCGTATCCGATTAGATCGTCTTCGACACGTGGTGTCGCATCGTTGTGGAAGACCAAGGGTTGATTGGGGATGTTTTTTAGCTCTGCGACAACGCCACCTGTTGCAGCGGCAATCGCCCCAGTGATCGCATCAGGACCTTTCGGTTGAGCGCTGGTGTGACTTCCACCACCAATCATCAAGAACACGCGGTCAGTGGTGATTTTCTGCGGCACCGTGACAACAAGCCAATGTTCCCATAGGGGACGGTCAACCTCTTCTTTGGTCCGCCAAGTCTGCGAATCCAATCGAATCACATGGGTCGTCAATGGACCTGAAGCGATCGTGTCTTTGACCGACCAAGAATACGTATCGTCCTTCTTCGCTACATATGCGTCGAGCGCAGTAAGCTTACTACCAACCGGCGGTTCGGCTTGGACGGGATCCACGCTTAAGGCGATGGCCATCAAGAAAGGAATGGACTTTAAAAAGGCTTGTTGTGCGAATCGTTGAATCATTTCAAGAGGCTCGAAGAGTGTTCAATGTGAGATTGGTTTTCAGAGATGACTACGCCAGGTTGTCTGACGGATTCCGAGAAACTTGTACTAGTTGAAAATAGGGCTTATTTGGTTTTAAGATCGAATGCTGGGAGGTCTTTGCTAGCAGCAGAGATGTCTACTTTTAGACCGGAAGCCCCTTTTTTGCCATACTTGCCAGCGAGCAGATCTGGACCGGGTTCGGCAAGGCCTTGCATGCGTTGCGATTCCGTTGGTTTAACGCTGGGGTCCGGCCAAGTAACGGTAACATCGTAGGAGCCGGTTGGAATCCCATTCTTACCATCGGTAATGATGGTGAATTTGCCACTCGCATCGGCTTGTGCAGATGGAATCAGCGTCATCGAAGCGTCGTTAGGAAAGAAGATCATGGCTGCCCCTTCAGCGGGCTTGCCATCAACGTTGATGCTCCCTGAAACATTCACAAGTGAAGGACCTCCCTTACCACAACCCGTGATCGTCAAACCGACGAAAAGGATCAGTAGGGGCAATAGCGATGTAATCCAATGATTAAAAGGGCGAGTGCGGGAGAGGGGGGGAACTGACATTTCTTGAAATCCGTGGAAAGGTTGGTAGGAACTGTTCAATATGAGCCCGGTGTTAGCATACCAAAAATCAAAGCGAGCCAACTTCGCAGTTCGCTCGCTTTGATGCTTTTTCCGTTTTGCAACGTAGACGATGAAAAAACCGGCTATCGGAATCTACTCGGGCATTTCGACCGTTTCAGAGCCGTCGCGAGTAACGAGTGCTACGAAAACGTTCGTGCTGATTGCGGATGGAAGGAAAATCACCGAGCCATCGCCACGAACAGCTTGAACTCCACTACCGTGGAACGAATACGGATTGTCCTGATTGAAGATATTCATCACGGAACATCCAGGAGCAGACGGATTGTTTCGGTCAGCACCGCTGAGACCACGTGGGTGGCGAGCAGTGCTCCAGTCGCCGTAGAAGGAATTGAGCGTGAACGCAGGGACAGGAGTTGTTGTCCATGAACCTTGGTAAGGGATACCTCGGAAGTACAATCGCTGTTTTCCTGCAATCTCAATGAAGCACAAAGTGTTGGACAATCCGTCGGTAACCGAAGCGAACTTGCGTCGTGGATTGATCACGATTTCTGCGTTCTCGCCGCCGCCATCGTTAGCGCCGAGCATCGAGTTATGAGTTGTTGTCGCAGCAAGTCCTGCACAGGCCGCGAGCGAACTGTGCAAACCGCGAAGGGCGACGTAGTCGGTACGAGGAAGATTGAAAACGGTACCTGAAGGTAGAATCCCGTTTTGTGCCATCCACGGACCGTAATCGGATAACGCTTCAGGTGTCGATGGACAGATGAACAGCGGCAAGTTCACAACAGCCGACGCAGGGACTTGTCCGCCCGGGAAGGGAGGGGGAAGATTTCGAGGGTCAATCAACGGCTTCTTTAGATCGAAGCTCTGATAGATCGTATTTCCTTCCATGTAAGGCAACAGTTGCCCGAGTACGCCGAACGGACGGCGTGCATCTGATGTCGCAGCAAAAAACGGATTACCCTGCGCAGCATAAGCATCCGTCAATTTGAATTGCGAAGCCCAGGTTGGAACGTATTTGAACGTTCCTTCAAAATTATGAAGAGCCAGACCAAGCTGTCGCATATTGTTGCTACAGCTCATCCGTCGAGCCGCTTCGCGAGCGGCTTGCACTGCCGGTAAAAGTAATCCGACCAAGATTCCGATGATCGCAATTACTACCAACAGCTCGACCAGCGTGAAACCAGTTCGTCGAGCGGTTCGCTTCATTACCCACCTCCGAAAGTGAGAAAAAAACACATAAGAACGAATAAAAGGGTAAACAATTCCCCTTTAAGTAATGTAAGACGGTTTTTCGCAGAGTCTAGCAGGCGTAAGGTTTTTTCCAGGCTTGGCTGAAGTTTTTTCCAAATTTATCACTCTCGCCTCACCCGTGCAATTAAATTTTCTGTCATCCCGGGGGCGTTTTTTTTGAAACACAGAGGCACAGAGACACAGAGGGTGTGGGTGTGGGTGTGGGTGTGGGTGTGGGTGTGTGATAGACGAGGAATAGTAGTGGACAACTACATTCGATAGGGAAAACTGGATATCTAAATTCTGAACATGGGCAAATCTTCTATCTGTGCCCTCTGTGTCTCTGTGTTTCAAAACCAAGCGCAACAGGGGAAACACAGAGGCACAGAGACACAGAGGGTGTGGGTGTGGGTGTGTGATAGACGAGGAATAGTAATGGATAACTACAGTCGATAGGGAAGACTGGATATCTAAAATCTGAACAGGGCCACGTCTTCTATTCTGTGCCCTCTGTGTCTCTGTGTTTCCAAAACCACGCGCAATGGGGAAACACAGAGGCACAGAGTTCACAGAACGGAATCGAACAGGTTCGAGTGGAGACGCAGTCTCTACACAACCCAACTTTGTGCCCTCTGTGTCTCTGTGTTTCCAAACCGCGCGCAATCGGAACTCAGGATCCGGAATCAATTCGACAGTTGTTG
>CAIJIZ010000659.1 GCA_903820735.1 uncultured Pirellula sp. | reverse complement strand
TCATCAAGACATGTCGCAGAAACAAACGCATCCAAAAACCAGGATGGGACCAATTAATTCATGATCCATCCAAACTCGACTATGCCTTAACTTGGTGCTAATGTCTCCTCCCCCGGGAGGCGAAGGGGAGATACGAAACAGTTACTCCGCTCCAAGCATGACACATCCTGGTTCGCGGTTTTCTTTGCGTCTTTGCTTCTTTGCGTGAGCCATACGAACCCCTCGCACGGCCTCAGAGGGCCATGCTACGGGGTCGTGCTACTGAACTGTCTTGGCACCCCTTCTCCCGCGGGCGGGAGCAAGGGGCATTTGACTGGGTAGATACTATTGGGCTGTCGCAGTTGCGGCCTAAAGGGGTAGCTTGGGTTGAAACCACTCGCGAGATTTTTAAGCGTCTCTGCTTGCTTCATAAAACTTTTACAACATGCCGAAGGCATGTTCATATAGATATAATTGTCCAAGTGGATACACCAAAGTATTGAAATGATCTACACGCCGATGATGGATCTCGACCTCGAATTCCTTTTTTTGTTGAAACTAGCCATCGAATCACCTCAGCCCTGTTGCGTCTCACGGCGACTGATGATAGACCTATATTGAGTTCCAAACAAACGTATCTCTTGTGTACGCTTTGGACAGGCAACACAACAGTAACTGTAACATCGGCACCTGAACACCTCTGAATCAAATAGGTTTCAGTGTCTGGGAAACGGGAAAGAATGAAATCGCGAGACGCTTCATTTACAGTTAAATGTTCACCGGCAAATCCTCTTAAGAACCCTCCATTTCAGAATATAGTTACGTCCCTTTATTTATGTTTCAACGGAAGGAAAAACTCATGAAAATGATTCATCAACTAGCAATGGCTTTGAGCTTTTTTGTATTCAGCCCAGCACTGTGTAACGGAGGGGTCATCACAACCCCAACAGACCTTGCTCCTGGTGCGAAATATTATCTGATTTTTATCACGGGGACAGGAAACGATCTAACCGGTCAAAGCTCCAATATTTCAGACTATGATGCTTTCGTGACTAGCCAAGCACTGCAAAACAGTGAATTATCAGGCATCACCTGGAAAGCACTTGGATCAACCTCAACGGTTAGTGCAAGGGATCACCTTAACATTGGCGATTTCCCAATCTATCGACTAGATAACGTGCGTATCGCAAACAATGCAACGGACCTGTGGGATGGGTCGATCGCTACCACTGGCATGACGCATCAAGGTGGCGGAATCCTACCTAACTCTTTCGTTTGGACAGGATCTAATAGCGATGGAACTACGAGCTCTTATTACCTGGGTAGCGCGACACCCGTTTTAGGCTTTACTCAATATTCCGATAGTAATTGGATCAACCATAGGCACGATTTCCCGTCAAGTAGCAGCCATCGTATGCTCGCGGTCAGTCAGTTGTTAACTGTGAGAGGTTCCGGACCTGCGGTACCTGAGCCAGCTACCATCACATTTTGGAGTTTAACAACAAGCTTCGGTTTGCTATTGCGTAAAAGACGATTTCAATCAAAGCGATCCAGCCTTAGCTAGGTTTTTTGCACGTCTTGGTGTTGAGTACAGACACTGGCCCGGGACCGCAGTCCCAGGCTACACTGTCTGGCTTTCTTTGCGTCTTTGCGTGAGCCATACGCACCCCTCGCACGGCCTCAGAGGGCCATGCTACGGGGATATGCTACGGGGATATGCTACGGGGATGTGCTACGGGGATGTGCTACGGGGCCATGCTACCGAAATGTCTTGGCTCTCCTTCTCCTCCCGTAGGAGGCGAAGGGGACTTACGGCACAGCAAGCGCCACGGGATCCGGAATATCAATGTGCCAACAACTGACCTCGTTCTCCATCGCTACTATCAACTGAAGATCTCCTCCCTTCGGTACCAACGCTGCCGCAAGTACCCTTCCCCGAAAGGACACTTGATCCACCACCCGAAGATCCCCCGTAAATAAATGCAAAACCCGATTCGGCCCCGTCGCTACTCCAAATAACATCCCGTCCGCTAAGCGCACCGTGCCTAACACCTTCGCTTGCTCGGGCCGCACCGTCAACGGTCGCTGATTGATCACCCTGTGATATCGATCACTTACGAATAACCCTGTCTCCCCACTGGCTAATCGACCTAAATGGTACTGCAATAACACATCCGCTCCACCCACGTCGCCTTGGGCAACTACCGCATCTCCTCCACCGATCGACGCCTCGATCAGCCGCTTCGGATGCATCCCCCAATACCACGTCGATGCATCTATCCGCATTGGCAACCGCTCTAACCTCGCTTCTAACGGCTTATCTGCAGAACTCGACGGAACACTCGATGTAAGATTCGGAATCCTGTGCAACGTTGCGTCTTGATACAACACATCCCACTGATCAATGCGTCCTGCAACATCCAACTCCGGTACAAATGCAACGGGATTCTCACGAAAGGTGCCATCAAGCCGCTGCTCGGTCTTCGGATCTATCACTAACATCCTCGCTGCACTCGTTCCAATCGCTAAACGTGCCCCCTCAAGCGGCTTGCCGCTGCGAAGATTCTCTAAATCATTACCTCCCGGAACCCATGCATGCGCTACGGGTGTCTCCGCCGCTTGGGTGCTATATGTCGTTGCTGCTGCAACCGATGCACTTGCTGTACTCAATGCTGGATTCGTAGGGCAAAGCCAAAATCGTGGAAGCCCCTCCGGCAAAATCGCAACCCATCCGTTCGTCCAAGGATCAACGCTGGTTACGATCCGCTTCGCACCATCGGCTTGCTCGGGCTCAACTCTCGAAATGACCTTGGCCACCCCATCTAACTGTACAGAATATACGGAACCGTCTTCATCAAGAGCTGCCATCACGAGGCTCTGTGGTGACAGCGATGCATTCGCCCCCAACGAATCTACCGCCCAACGCGGTGACCAAACCCCATTGGCACTGATCAACGGGGACTTGAAATCGACCTTCCACTCGCGCCGCATCCCATGCATCGAAAACTGAAATTCAGGTATCTCGGGCAACTTCGATGCTTCCTCCTTGTCAATCGCTACCCGATGCAATGCTGCAATGTATCGACCTTGATTGTCCGCATCTTGCTGCAATTGACGACTCGCAAGATCTTGCTTGTCTCGCAACCGCGCAATAAGCGTTGGAACAGAAGCGATAACCTCGGGTGTCACAACAAACTCTGCGACCTGCACACGCCGCTCGCGATCGAGAATGATCAACGCCGGCGCCGCCGGTAACGAAAACGCTTTCTGCAACGCTCCGTCTTGATCGACCGCTAACCCCAAATCGCACTTCCATGCCGCAAAACTCTCAGTCAACTTCGCTTGATCCGCAGAATTCGCTACCAAGTAAACATCGCTCACCGCGGAAAGCTCTTTTTCAATTAACGTTCGACGCATGCTCATCAAGTCATCGACCAATGGCCTCAGCGACGGTTGATTATCGACCCACATGAGAATGCTAAACGGTCTACGTGGCTCGGCAGTATCAAGCAACACCGTTCCCGATGCAGTCTTGAAATCCAACGGCTCGATGACCTTTCCCAAAATAGGTGTCGATGCAATCGGAGGAGCTGCCACCCAACGCCGTACCGCTAACTCTCCTGCGACTTCCGTCGCTAACTTCCATTGCGACCAATCGATCGGTGTATTTGCCTTTACATCCATCAACTCTATCGAACACTGCACCCCAGCTATCGCTTCCGGTGGTGCATTCGGATAGTAAAACTCCACTGGTAATTCAATCTTGCGAAGCAACGACGTCGCAGGATCGATCCACAAGACCCATTCAAGCTTGCTGGCGCTAACTTCTTTTTCTACGAAGACGCGTTCACATGGAATCCGATCAAAGACTGCCGATTCAAGGTACGTCAGTTTCGTCCCCTCGCTGGTGAATGCATTCGTAGGCTCATTGGCTAACAACAACTCCAACTGAATCGGTTTGGACATCGGGGCAGTAAGCAGACCGCCAAGTGAATCATCCGCAAGCCAGAATGAATCGATCTTTTCAGGAAGCGGACGGACTAGTCGCTGATTGGGAAATGGTGCAGGCAACGACAATCCCTTCGATCTCGCTTCCCAAATTTGACCGCTCCAACAACCATCCAAAGAACCCGTGCGCAACGCTAGTCGATTTGGACGCTCCCAAGCGACCTGCAACGGCAATCGGAGTGTGGTTCCTCCCTGAATCACCAATTGCCCAGAATCCTCATAACTAAGAACTTGCTGGTATTTTCGCAAACAAGCTTCCAGCAATGCACGCGCTTCGATTGCCGTTTTGCCAGCAGCCGGGCGACGACTTTGCGAAGTTGCAGGTCGATCGGAATTCTCTCCGTCGATCCCACCTGTGACGGCTTGAAGCGCAGAACTCGCACTGAGCCCATCGTCGGTCGACTCGGACTTCTTCTCGCCACTGTCTCCGGTCGCATTCTGGTTTTTCGATTCGGGCTGGCAACCGCAGAGGAATGCCACTGCCAAGATTATCAACCACAGAAAAGACAGGGAATTGGTTTGATTTTCTCGAAGCATCAACATAGTCGCTCGTCGCCAAGGCAAAGGCTGGTAAACATCGGTCCCACAAGGACCCTTTCGGTCGAAAACGAAGGATCTGGATTATAGAGGGCGAACCGCGTCTTTGAAGTTACTCGACTTCTAGTATCGCAAAGTCGGACCAGTATTTCCCCGTCCCGTATTTCGCTGTCCAGTATTTCAGAGACTTGATGGAAACGAGACACCTACAGGTGAGCCGAGCGCATAGAGAACATTCGCTGGCCGAGTCTCCGAAAGAAATCCGAAGCTCGAACCGTATAATTCTCCAAAGTCCACATGGATCTTCGCGTCATCGATTTCGCAACTTAACCATCGCGGGTGCTGGACGTGATACTCACGGGTCTTGCGGGGTCCTTTTGCATAACCCCAGTAATGTTCGGTGATGAATTCCCCGAGTGAGCCGGTTGTGGGGTAGTGCAAGTCCCTTTGGATTGCAGCCGAGAAACAGTTCTGTAGTTTGTTCCCCCAGCGATACTCAAGCTTGGTGATTCGCTCGATGGAATCGGCTTGCGCTAAGTCAGCCTTCACGTCCGACTTCAACTCGAATCGGTGCCCCATAGGCATCGCGACATAATTTTCATGAAAGAGAGTATTAGCGATGCAAGGAATCGCCGATCGCGGAACGATCTCTTTGATGAACGTCACCGCTCGCAGACCAGGTTCGCGGTCAGGGGTTACGTAAAATCGCAAGTTGACTTCTTCGAAACATCGGTGGAATGGAACTGGAATCCCAAGGACACGAGTTTGATCGAACAGGAACGCGACCAAGCTGACGTAGCACTTCCCCTGAAACAAATCGAGCTTGGTCTTTGCGGGTACGAAAGGCTCGAGCAGATGCGGAGGAACTTCGTAATTCGCAAGGATCAAATGCTTCCATTGGGCGGTTAAGAATTGGGCAGTTAGGAATTGCATCGTATTCTGGGTCTCAGTGAGCGATTAATACAGATAACAATATTTGAACACAGTCTGCACAGAGCGAAAACCCACCGACTCATAGAGTCGAATCGCTGCTAAGTTATGAGTGGTGACTTCAAGCGTAACATTTCGACAGCCCGTTTCGCGAAAGCCCGCCAAGCAGCGACGGATCAGCTCTTTTCCCAATCCACGTCCTCGCCAGTTTGGAACGACTCCGATGTTTTGAATGGAACCTTGAACCGGACCGCTGCGCAAGCCTTGAATAGTGGCCAGCGGTGTGTCCAGTCCTACTTCGTTTTTGCCGATTGCAAGCCAGGTAGCTTCGGGGACAAAGTCGGCTCGGTGGGATAGATCACGCATCAGTTGCCTGCAACCTTCTCGGTCGGCTAAGCAAGCGAACACGCTTGCGTCCATCTCATTGCGGAAGCTTTCCCATTTCGCATGGGCATGGTGGCCGGATAATCGATGGTTCCATGGAAGCCACTGCACGGGAGATTCTGCCTTGGTCGGTTCTGCGCTGGCCAGTTCTGCAGCGACCGGTTCTGCGCTGACCGGGCGGGCTTCATCAAGCCACTTCGCGATACCATCGAGCTCGATCTTCATTCGAAATCGTTTGATAAAGACAGAGTTGGAGTGATTCATGGGATTGTGCTTATCGACTTTCGTTGATGGAACACCCGTTTAACTGGTTGCCTGCGATTATGTTGTCGCTGATCACCACTATTGCGACGATTGCGAGCCGCTTTCCATGCGAACGCAGCGAGCCGGCGAGCCGACCCAAGTCGAATGGCTTGGAACGTCTCGTATCACCGTCGAGTTTGCTCCGAGTGTAGCCCACGCTCCGATATGGATAGATGGAACCACGCATGTACCGATACCGAGCATTGATCCGGCGTCAACTTTCACGTTCCCTGCCAAGTGGCATCCTGGGGCGATGTGTACGAAATCTTCGATGAGAGTATCGTGATCGATCGACGAAGCCGTGTTCAGGATGGCACCTTTTCCGACGCGAGCGCAAGCTCCGATCGTCGCGTTTGGCATCACGACGGTTCCTTCGCCAATCGATGCGGAAGGGGACACGGTTGCCGAGCCGGAGATGATCGTCGCGATACGGCAACCTTTGTCTGCGAGTCGTTGGGTGACTTTTTCACGAAGTCGGTTATCTCCGAGAGCAACAAAAAAGTAGGAGCCCGATCGGTGAAACGCGTCGATCCTCTCGTCGGACTCTTCGAACACGCGGACC
>CAIJIZ010000658.1 GCA_903820735.1 uncultured Pirellula sp. | reverse complement strand
TTGGAATCAAACATCATCCGCTTTCTCACTGACTTTTTCGAGAATATCGAGCAACACTCGATCGACTTCGAGCCCTTCAGCTTGGGCTTCGAAATTCAACAGTACACGATGTCGGAGGGCAGGCAAGTAAACGCGGCGAATATCTTCGTAGCTGACGTTATATCGCCCGTCGAGCAGGGCGCGAACTTTCGCAGCAAGTGCGATCGTCTGCGCTCCGCGCGGGCTTGCTCCCCAACGAATGGATTGATTGGTTACATCGGTCGCCAATGGACCATCGGGATGGGTTGCGAGCACTAATCGCGCGATGTAGTCTTGGACATGTTTCGCAAGGACAACTTGCCGTACGAGCCCTTGCCAATGAATGATTTCTTCGCCATCCATCACCTTCTCTGGCCGGATGTTCACGCCACGCGTGGTGCGATCGATGATGGTATTGAGTTCTTCGCGGCTGGAATACCCTACCACGAGCTTAAACAAGAAACGATCTAATTGAGCTTCGGGAAGCGGATAGGTACCTTCTTGTTCGATTGGGTTTTGTGTTGCGAGCACAAAGAATGGTTTTTGGAGCTCGTATCGAGTTCCGGAAACCGTTACCGTTCCTTCTTGCATCGTCTCCAAAAGAGCCGATTGGGTTTTCGGAGTCGCTCGGTTGATTTCGTCGGCCAAACAAATCTGGGTGAAGATAGGACCTTTCTGAAACTCGAACTGTCGTCGTCCTTCGCGCTCGACGATCATATTGGTTCCGAGAATGTCCGAGGGCATCAAGTCAGGGGTGAATTGGACACGATTGAAATCGAGACTTAGGGTCTCCGACAGGGTGCGGATGAGCATGGTTTTCCCGAGCCCAGGAACGCCCTCGAGCAAACAGTGTCCTCCGACGAATATCGCCGTGAGCACACCCTGGATGATTTCCTCATGACCGACGATAACGCGGCCGATTTGCTCCCGGACGGCTGCGAAACGCTCGCGAAATCGCTCGGCTTCTTTCTGCATCGATTCAGCGGTGTTTGTCATGGCTTGAGAAGGGCTTTCTTAAATTGATAGGGCTGTGGAACTAAGGGTTCTTTTTCTGTGCTTTGCGTTTGGCTTCTAGCAATCGCGACGTGTAATTTTCGCTATCGGCCGGTGCGCTCTTTGTGTTTTTGCTATTCTCATCGGAGGGCCGAGCGCTAGAGGGCTTCGACGAGGATTCGATCTGTCGACCAAAGGAACTTGCGGCGGAGACTTCTGAAGAGCTCGCGGAAGAATCGATCGGTTCGCGTGATTCTTGCAAGGATGTGTTAGAACGTTGACGTCCGATCTCGTCGGAGACTTTCGACTTGCTCGTGCGCAGTCGTTCAAGGGTCGCTTGGCGCGACTGATCCTCGGCAGACCATTTGCGTTTACTCATCCACGCTGCGAGTTTACGAAGCGGCAATCCCAAGTCCAAGGAGACACGGCGGACAAAAACGTCCGCAAAGAAGAGAGTAGCACCGGAGAGTACCACCAGTGGCCAGATGTCCTTTAACGATTTCGCAGGAGGGATCCCTCCGCGAAACGTATCGACTCCTAGCAGGTCGTTGAGATTCTCGGGAGCGAGTTCCGGAAGTACTTGTCCGGCTGTACCGCCGGTCGGTTCGTTGGATGCGATTTGTTCGATCAATCGCATGTTCGCCTGTCGGATACGGTATTCGTCGGAGAAAGGAACCGTAACACCGGTTGTCAAAGCAGGTTTGCCTACCCCGGGCAAGACACTGAGCATGTAGCTGCCAGCTTCCTCCGGGGTAAACTCTCCCACGTAACGCCCGGGAGCTTGTTGTTTCAAAGGCAGAGAGATCGGCTCGAGGTTTGGCCCCACAGCCGTAGCGTTCATTTCGAGGAAATTCAAAGTGCGATCTTCTTTATCTGTCGCGTTAACGATGATCTGAACGCGACCATCCTTGATCTGCGTCGCGAGCGAATAGTTCGCTGAGTCGGATTGCGGTTTCATCGTCCATCGCACCAACTGCGAGAAGAACTGATCGTAATACGGAGAACCGATCCAATCGCCAGCCCAGCGTTTTCCTCCGTCGCTGGTAAAGACAGCGGTTCGACCCAAACCGTAATTCCACGTAGCGAGGATCGACGCGTTTTGCTCGTCAGCGGGCTTCGCCCCCAAGAGTGGGACTTCGACCAGTGGACTATCTTTACGATCGGTCAGGACGTAGCCTCGAAGGTTTGGCAGGTCCCCCGAGATACCGGAGAGAATCTCATGATTGGGAAGTTGCCGAATGGGGCTTACACCTCCTTCGGGCTCATAGACTAGTGGTCGTGTCACGCGCCGAGCTTCGCGCATGAAGATCTTTGGTAGTGCCGAAGCGTTGTTGACGATGTAGTAGTTCCCACCGGTGCTCGTCGCAATCCTCTTGAGTTCTGTCGTTCCGACCACACCGTGAGCACCGACGGCCACCGTCGTTATTTTGATTTGGTTCTTTTTGAAGGTGTTCAAGACACCGGGAGATGCCGGGGTAGGGTCCCCATCGCTGATCACGATCATGTGTTTGATCGAGGCAGGGACCGTCGATAGGGAACGGATGGCAAGTTTCAGAGAGGAATCGAAATCGGGCATATCCCCAGGGACCATGCGCGACATTCTCGAACGCATCATGTTTTTGTTCCCTTGGACCTTCATCAGGCCTTGGGTGGGATCCCCCCACAGCCACTTATCCCCAGCCATGTCGTATTGGATTACCCCGCAATAGTCTTGAGAACCTAGAGCTTCGAGAGCGGATTTCCCGATCACTTTTTGCCAGTGATTTCCTTCGGCCATTTCCGAGGCGTGCATGACCATCGCAAGTGCGCCGACCGCATTGAGTTTCGGGTTTTTAACCGAGAAGTTCACCGGCATGGCTTCTTCAAGTTTCGTATTGGTCCAGCCTCCAGCGCCGAAGGCTTCGGGGCCCCCGAGCATGAGAATACCGGTGCCGAACTGCTGAGCGCTTTTCACCAGCATCTCGATTTGCTCATCGGTGATAGAAGCGAGTTGGTCCATCGACTCGCCGCTTGTGCGAGGCACACCGGCGATGATGACCGAATCGTAGCTTTGCAGTTCGACTAACGATGAGAAAAGGTTCGCGGTGTTGCGAACATCGACTTCGATGTCATTGCGTCCTAGTGCTTCGATAAATTCGTTGTAGTTACCGATATTGTTTGCGTCTTCGATCAGCATGACCCGCGCGCGGCCACGAGCATACGTAAATGCCGTAGCTCGGTTATTTTGTGGAATGGTGTCTTGCGATTGATCGTCCGCAATGAATTCCGCTTCGTAAGTGTAGCCGGCCGTTTGATCGATTTTGTGTGGAATCGGAACGACGTTGACTTCGCGGTCGAGCGTGTAAGGGGAATCAGCGAGGACTTCGGATTGGCTGCCGATGCGCCGCACAACTCGCAATCGGCCAGCGATGTCCATGGGTGCTTCGCCTGCGGCTTGAAAGCGATTGATCACGACCCGGGCATCGACCGTTTGCCCTTGGCGAACATATCCTGGGATATCGATTTTCTCGACGAGGACTTCTGAATTCGAGTCGAGTCGAACAGGGACCACATCGATGCCGATGCCAGATTCAGCCAATCGCTTTGCCGCTGGTTGCGCGGAACCGAGGGTTTGATTGCCATCGGTGAGGATCACAATCCGCTTGGCAGAGTCTTCGAGAAACGTTGCAGCAGCGAGTTTCAGAGCCCCTTCAAGGTTCGTAGCATCCGCCTTCCCAAAGTTGCTCTCCGGTTTCGAGAGAGGTGGAAGGTTCTCATCCAAGGGAGGGATCTCAATGGAGGCTTCTCGTCCAAACAGAATCAAGCCTGCTCGATCGAATCGGTTTTCACGTCGGAATTTTTTTACGCTTTCGATTGCATATCGAAGCATCAACTGCCGCTTAGGGAGCGGAATCGAGTCACTTTGGTCGAGCAAATAGATCACCGTCTGCCGATCGCTAACCCAAATCCACTGTACTCCAGCGAGTGCAAGGATGATCAGCAGCAGAACGGCGCTGCGCAAGATCAATGCCAACCATTTTCGGGTTGGCCCTAATCCTGCAAGAGAACGGCTGCCGATCCACCAAGCCCAAGGAATAATCGCCAGCAGGAGCAACATCCAAGGGTACTGAAAACCGAATTGGAAATTGCTAACCATAAAGTGCCGAGACGAAGGTGAGACTTGGACTGGAAGTCGAGGTGGTAAGGAACGGTTAGCGAGTCGGTAAGACAGGCCAGATCGATTCCGTGCAACAGGTTTGCGGGGTTCATTATGGTCGATAGGGCAAGCAAATTGCAGTGGACTAGGGTCAAATTGCAGCCGAGTAAGGGCAAATTGCGGTGAAGTAACGGGAGTATTTCGGATACGGGTGAGAATTCTCGAAACCGACCATTTGAGAAACAGTGCTGGTTGTTCCTCCAAATAGGATGTGCCAAATAGGATGTGCGGCCTGGGAATTCAGTCCTGTTCAGGTTGTCGAATAGCCTGTTTAGGTTGTCGAATAGGATGAGTCTTTGGCGAGGGAGGGATCTAACGCCGGCGGACGGTCCGCGGGGACTCGAGCGGGGGACAAAAGTATCGATTCGTTGTTTCACCGTCGAAAAGGATCTGTTAGAATTTGGTGAAGCAGGGGTCAAAAGATCGTCCGATTCCGTCGGCGGTTGACCTCAAATTTTCCATTGCTTGATGATTGACCTATGACACTGTTCGTTTCCGCACTCGTTCTTGCTTTCCTGGTATTAGCCGGGATCGTATGGTTGGCTTTTGGGCCTCCGTCGGCGAGTTTCGGGACGATGCAACCTCGGACATCTGGACCCGCCGCTTCCTTGGCGGTGACGGATTCCGCTGTGTTAAACGCTACTTCGCACGCTTTCGCCAACGGTGCCTCAAGGCCCGCGAATCTGCTGCTTTCGTCGCATGCGCCGGAAGAAAATCAGTACATCGCGGGTCGAAAAGGGTACGCTGAGCACGTGCGGACACGCATTGACTCCTCGCATTTGAACCTCGGTGGAACCATATCCACGGGGCCGCATTGCCCTCATGGGGGACATTCCCCCACGTCGATGCGCAGCGTCTAGTTCGGCGTAAACGAACCCGGTGAAAGCTAACACGGCTTAATCGAATTCAGTTGAAGCGAACAGGGGTTGAAGCGAACACAGTGTCGGTAGGTCGAAGGATCAAGGGATGGAAACGGATCGAAGCTCAATGAGCGGCGTTATTCGTTTACCCAAGAAAGAAATCCTCGCGTGACCCGATACATTCTCTCTCCGTTCGGACATCCAACCCACTCCCTTGACCTGTTCGGATTTCCAGTCGCCTCCGACTCACCAAGTTCGCCCGGCTTGTCCAATTTGCTAGACTTGGCCAATTTGTCTAATTCTTCCAACGCCCTGTTGATCAATTCCTTGCCGCTGGCACAAACCGGGAGCAACAATGGGATCCTGCTTGCCATCATCGGCCTAGCGCTCGGTGCGGTCGCCATGTTCATCGCTCAGCGGATGCTTGGCCAAGACGCCCGAACCCAATCCCAGAGGATCCTTGAACAAGCCAAACTCGACGCAGAGAACTTGGTCAAGAAATCTGAATTGGAGCAGAAAGAGAAGCAGTTCAAGCTACAGTCGCAGTTCGAGCAGGATTTGAAAAAACAGCGAGACGAAATCCGCGACAAGGAAAATCAGCTTGCTCAACGCGAGCAGGGGGCTAAGCAAGCTGTCGAAGACCTCAAGAAACAAGAGCGATTTGTTGAATCGAATCAGCGCAAACTCTCTGAGAAACTCGACGATGTCACCAAGAAATCAGATCAGTACAACAAACTCATCACCCAGGCTCAATCCGACTTGCAACGGGTAACGGGGCTTTCCAAAGAAGAAGCGAAGCAACAGTTGATGAGTTTGATGGAGAAGGAACTTCAAGGTGAACTTGGTTCCGTGATCCTCAAGCATGAGAAGAAGGTAACGGAGATCGCTCAACAAAAAGCGCAAGATATCCTTCTGACCGCGATGCAGCGCTACGCTTCTGCACAAACTTCGGAGAGCACCACATCGACGATCGATATCCCCAACGATGACATGAAGGGGCGCATCATCGGACGAGAAGGCCGCAACATTCGCGCATTCGAGAAGTCATCGGGTTGCGATTTGATCATCGACGATACTCCAGGCGTGGTCATCGTCAGTGGCTTTGATCCCGTGCGTCGCGAAGTCGCTCGGCAGTCGATGGCCAAGCTCGTCGCTGATGGGCGCATCCATCCGACGCGTATTGAGGAAATCGTCGCTGCCACGGAAAAAGAAATGGATGCATTCATTCGACGCAAGGGAGAGGAAGCGGCGCAAGAAGTCAACTTGCAAGGTTTTCACGAACGCGTGATCGAAATGCTCGGTCGACTCCACTTCCGAACCAGTTATTCTCAGAACGTGCTGCGTCACTCGATCGAAGTCGCATTTCTTTCCGGTTTGATGGCGGAAATGATTGGCCTAAACGGTGCTCTTGCCCGTCGCTGCGGACTGCTTCACGACATTGGAAAAGCAGCCGACCACGAGCTTGAGGGTGGTCACCCAAAAATTGGTGCCGACTTGCTCAAACGAAGCGGCGAGAACGAACATGTCGTGCATGCCGC
>CAIJIZ010000657.1 GCA_903820735.1 uncultured Pirellula sp. | reverse complement strand
TGTGAATTTGGCTGGCACAAGTTTAGCCCATGCAAATTCGGCCTGTGCAAATTCATCTTGCACTTCAAGTTCTGTTGACCGAAGCATCGAAATCAACTCACACACGCGGCACTTCACCAACGTTCAGGTATCTAACGCATTACGAAATCGAATCACGAAATCGGAGTACCATGCTCTAGGCTCGTTGGTAGAAGAAAGCTCCATCGTTAAGTCCAGCGTCTTTCGGCTGTAGCGGAGGCTGGTTTGGAAACAAAAGGAAACATTGAACTGGCGGTCTGGATGGTTGTGAAGGAATAAACAAACAATCACGCAGATACCCAAAGGGGTTTCCCACGACACCTGGTCATTTTCTATTTCAACAAATATATAAATGAGCCATCAAAGCTAATGCTCTCGTAATCTCTCGCATTCATCATGAGGGCAACAGATGTTTCGCCACGGGGATACCATGGCTGTGGAAGAAGCTAGCGTTGCGGGGATTGGATAGCAGTGGTTGGTGAACTTGCCAAACTACGAGTCCTGGTGGCGAATTGCCTTCGATCACGCAATATCCGTCATCGGTCATTAGCACATCCCACCCTACTAGAAGGGCTTCAGGGAGGAATTCGCAGATACGTAAAAGTCCCTGGATCATCGATGCATAATTGGGAATAGAAACTCCTTCCATCGCGACTTGATCGAAGCTCGTGTGAAAAGTTCCTTATGCCAAGTCCTTAGGAAGCGCAACCAGGATCGCGCGGCGAGGTCTAAAGAACCGGAGGAACGCACATTGTGTTCAATGCGGTAGGTGTCGAAGAGTTTGCGTCGATCTGGCTGCATGTTCTACTGGGATGCTTCAGCGTTGAAAATTGCATGGATACTTAGGGTTGGTTCCCGTGGCCGTCCAATGGGGGGTATTTCGGGATTCCAAACAAGCCTGAATTGTTCGTACGGAAATTCTACTCTACACTCCTACGAATAATCTAGAAGCGTCTTTTTGAAGAATGTACCGGTCGGACTTGGTTTCTCGAAACCTGGTGCTGGTATGGATTCTTCTTGGGAGGATTACCTTTCAGAGGGGGCAATCTCCGGACAGAATCATCACCGCGCCGAGTCGATACCGAAGGGTTTTGCAAGGGGCTTGGAGGTCGAGAGCCACCGCCCGACACCCGCCACTTACCTTTCGCCACACTGCGATAAATCCGGGGGAGGGGGGTAGAGTCACCAAGGCTCCCCAACAGTTACCTGTTCGTTCAATAACTCTACTAACCTAACAAATGTTTAGGCCACTTGCGCTTGGCCAAAACATCGACTATCACGTAGAAACGGGGCGACTAAGTTTGTCTGGAGCAGTGCCACTGCCGTTGAAGTCGGTGTTGTCGCTAGGATCTGTAAAGAACCAGTCTTGACCCGATCCCCCTGTCAACGAATCGATATCTCCATCCGCAAAGACCGTGTCGGTGATCGCATCGGTCGGGTCGCTATTTAGGAAGTAATTGCCATTTAATCGTGGCCCCGTGCCGCTTCCCAAAAGATTTGCTGTCCGTTGCGCAAAGTTGCGTGTGGAATTCCACTCGTTGTAGATCGCGATCAACGCATCTCGCTGTGCTTCGTAACTAACCAAGCTCGCGATGAGCAGATCGTCACCATTCGCAGCGTTGAGTGTGTCTGCACCCAAACCTCCAAAAAGCAAATCACGCTGACTTCCACCGATTAGGATGTCGTTGCCTCCAAGTCCGACCAATACGCTGGACTTGCTCGCATGTCCTACCAACGTATCGTTACCAAATCCGCCAGTGACGATTTGAAAATTGGTAGTGCGGCCTGTGATAGCTGTTGCGTTACCGCTGTTGGTGGAAGCGAGATTAACACTCACTGCGGAATCCCATTGCGAATAACTGAGGGCGTTTAGCCCCGTGCCCGTTCCACCGTTGAGGTTACCGGAGAGAGCCCCAGTTGGACTGATGTCAAATGTGTCATCACTGGTGCCACCGGTGATGTTTTCCATTCCAACGAACGATAAACTGGTGCTTGCGAAACTCAATTGTCCGGCGTTAGATCCGAGGATGTTCCACTGCGAAGAGACAGAAGGTCCAGTCAACGTATCGATACCTGTGCCGGCCAGAATTCCACCGACTGCGAGATATGCGATCGAATTGTGGAAGATCTGTCCTGCGGCTGAAACCAACCAAGACGTGGAGGTATTCGCCCCTTTGAGCTTGGTTCCACTCAAAGCGTTTCCAGTGATGGATTCCACGCCATAGTACCCACCGAGTACAGTTTGGCTATTGGAGACCATTTGAACCTTGGGACTGCTTGCTGCATCGAAAAGAAGTTCGGTGTCGAGGGCTGCGAGGTTTAGTTGATCGTTGCCTGTACCAGCGAAAATCGAACCGGAAAGTCTTCCATCACTGGCAAAGGTGTAGGTGTCGACGCCGCGTGCTCCATAGAGGTTTTCGGTCCCTTGGAAGTCGATGCTCCAGTTTGCGGATTCGAGTCGTCCGGCGTTTGGTGTGAGAATACTCCATGTGTTGTTTTGCGATGGTCCTAGGATGGTGTCTATTCCCGTCGCACCAGAGATCTCACGAATGGATCGGTAATTGACGCTGTTGATCGAGATCTGTCCGTCCGACAGAACACTCCATGCTGCGCCAGTAGATGGGCTGATGAGTTTCGTTCCGGGCATCGCATTTCCGATGACTTGCTCAATAGCAGTGTAAGAACCGATAAGATTGTCGATTGAGGAGAGTGCACTGATACGGTGTGTTTGCGGGTTTATGCTTTGGCTTACATCGAGAGTATCTGCACCGTCTCCGCCGGTGACTCTTAGGGTGACTTGACCGGAGATTCCGAGAAGAAATTGATCGGCTGCCGATCCGCCTGCAAGACTTTCAAAGCCCGAGAAAGCCAGAGATCCGTTCAGAGTCCCCGAGTTCGTTCCTTGAATGTTCCAAACGTTTGTCGCATTCGTTCCGATCAACAAGTCACCGACAGAGGAACTGGCGACGACTTGTTCGATTTGACTGAATCCGTTGGAAACGCTGGTGACTCCAGATTGCAGGTTGATGATCTGCGCTGAGGTCTTATTGTTCAGGAGAACCGAGTCGATGCCATCTCCACCGAAGAGGCCTCCGGAGAGTCGCCCTATAGAACTGAAGAGGAATTGTTCATTGCCTGCTCCACCTTGCAGGGATTCCGTATTGGCAAAGACGATGGTTCCATCGACATTCCCACTATTGAATCCTGAAACGTTGACTTGGTGATCTCCTGAAGCGAGCTCGAGTAGATCGTTTCCAGTCCCGCCGTCAAAAAGCGCAGAGCCGGAGAGGACGCGAAGCTGGTCATTTCCGGCGAACCCAAGTACTCTCAAATTCTCCACAGAGGTTAGTCGCACAGCGCTACCTTCGAGAGTCAAAACGCCCCCGTCGAGCACGAATTGGTCGGAAACAGCTCGACCACCAACTTGGACCGAATCATTTCCTCCGAGGCCGTCAATGACTACAGCACCAAGGGCATGCAGTGGTCCGTCAAACACTGTTGATCCATTACGAGAGACGACCCAATAATGGTTGGAACCGTCTCCTTGGTATACCAAGCTGATTGCATCAGCGGATGCGGCACCTTGAATGTATACATTGTAATCTACCTTTGTGATTTCGAACGATCGTTCAAAGGTATTCCCTACGCCATCGGTGGTACTTACGCGAACGGAGTAGCTACTTTGTGTACTAAAATCAAGTGATTGATTCGCTCTCAGAAGATTCCCGGAAATATTGAACAGTTGGTTATCGGTATCTCCTTGGCCACCGGCAAATGCGTAAGTGAATGAATCTCCGTTATCCGGGTCGACAGTCGACAAAGCACCAACAACCGCATTGACGCCCGCATTTTCAGGAACCGACGAGTTCGAGAGTAGTAGATTGGTTGGTGTTTCATTTACATCCGTCAAGGTAATCGTGAAGGCTTTCACGAAAGACGCTCCAGATTGATCCGCAGACTGAATACGAACAGAGTAGCTTGATTTGACTTCGTAATCCAAGTCATTCTTCGCAAGTAATTGGTTTCCGGAGATTTCAAATAAAGCATTGTCTTGGTCTCCTGTACCACTCACCAACTGATAAGTGAAACTATCCGAGACATCTTGATCAGAAGTCGAAAATGTTCCAACGAGAGCTTGTACTCCGCTATTCTCGGGAAGTGATCCGTTGGAAAGTGAGATATTCGTGGGTGTGTCGTTGGCATCGGTGACGGTTATCGAGAGCGATTTTTCCGTCCAGGCACCGTCACGATCTGTCGATCGGATTCTAACCGTGTACGCCGGCTGAGTTTCGAAGTCGAGAGACTGGCGAGCTAGAAGCTGGTTGCCTTCGATTCGAAATGCGGAGTTGTCCGAATCTCCCTGGCCGGTTACCAGCGTATAGACGAAGCTTTCATTTGCATCTGGATCTGTTGTTGACAGTCCACCTATAACCGCGTCAGGGCCGCTATTCTCGGGAATTATGGTATTCGAAAGTTGGATATCCGTTGGTTTTTCGTTGACATCGGTTACAGCGATAGTAAACGTCTTTTGGTAGGAGAGTCCACCTAGGTCGGTTGTTTGAATCCGAACGGAGTAACTTGATTTTGTCTCATAGTTAAACGACGCTACTGCATGCAGTTGATTTCCGCTAATGCTGAACGCTTGGTTATCGGAATCCCCATCGCCGGGGACAATCGTGTAAGTGAATGAATCTCCGGATTCTGCGTCGGTGGTATTCAACGTACCAACAACGGCATTCGCCGGCTCGTTTTCAGCGATACTTTGTGGGCTGAGGCTGATATCGGTTGGAGCCTCGGAAATATCTTGAACGAGAAATTCAACGATAGATTCGACCACGGCATTGGTCGACGAGGTTACACGAATTTTGGTTCGCAAGATCGTGGTCGATTCGTAGTCGATCAAACCTACGATCTTTAATTTGTTTCCATCAACGATTTCAAACTCACCGATTGCGTTCGTGAGAGGTTCAATCGTGTATGTCGAGGTACTATCGAATCCAAGCTCAGCGGTTCGAATAGGGCCGACGACGAGATCCGTTTGGCCTTCGTCGATGGAGGTTATATCGAGGTATAACCCTGCTGGGTATTGTGCGATCGTCAGTCCGCTGACCAGATTATTGACCGCGACGCCGCCATCAATTCCAAGGATGACAACGCGATTCGATGGCCGTTTAATTTGGAATTGATTGATTGTGCCACCAGCACCGAAGCTGCATTGCAGCATGCTGCTATCGCCAGGTATTTCCGCGACCGTTATCGAAGTGTAGGAGGTGGGGATACGCAATCGCAGCGTTTCTACTGACGTGCTACCTAGGGTGATTTGTTCAAAGGCATCAAGGTCCAGTTTCGGGTAGGCGATCGTTTCTGGACCCTCAAGTCGAACCGATACACTTTCGGCCGATTGGAATGTGATTTCGATGCTCTTGTAAATACCTCCCTGAAGGACGAATTGATCTTCGATACCTGTAGCTTCACCGCCATTGAAGCTGGCGACATCGGCGCGTAATTCCTCACCGATGGTGGAGTAACGAATGATGTCAGCCACTGACGTTGCGCCCAGATAGTTCAACGGTAGTGGGTTCGCAAATTCACCCGAGATCACGGATGCATTGTTTTTCAGGAGATTATAGGTTTCGCGAGTACTTTCGACGACAATTTCGTTGGGTGTGTTGTCCTCGGAAGCGTTTATACTGGATCCATCATCGTTGATGATGAATCCAAATCCTTCACTCTTTCGAATGGCGAGTCGTTGTGGATCGACAAGTAGAAGACTCATCGATTCATCGGTTTCAAAGCTTGTGTCACCGAGAATTGGCACATCTACGTATTGAGTAGTTCCTGCATCGTTCGCAGCCCAGCTTAAGGTACCTTCGGTATGCGTGTAATCAGAGACTGCTTCGGCGGTGCCGGATGCGGTCAGGTATTTGACGGAGATGGGGTAGTTGTGAATCCCGCGTTTGACAATGGCGAATCGCATTGACTTCGAGCCGGAATCCCCTTCGATGATTACCGCCGACCCTACGCCCACCACTGGCGGCACGGATACTTCTGTACTGGTCGCCGAAATGCGATCTTCGAGCGCTGAGCCGGTGAAATCCGCGACGAGTTGTGTGGGTGTTCGGGATTGCGAACCGACTTCATGTACGGCTTGTGCAAGCTGTCCTTGAAGGACTTTCTTGGTTTGGTAAAGAGAAAGGAGGAACTCATCGCCGGCCGCTTCTGTGGTTACATTGAGAGTGATCGATCGGAGTCTGGCGATTCCCCCTGCCACGACTCCCATAACGATATCTAGGTCGTTGTTGTCATAGGAGATGGCTTGAGCATCTGCGGCTTGAATAAAGAGCGTTTTTAGCAGTTCAGCGCTGCTTAGATCGAGGGCCGCATCGGGAGTGTGAATCGCGTCTGCGATGGCATCGACAACGCTTTGGGAGACGGTTACGAGATTGCGGTCGCCGAGTGCTGAGAGGTACTCCGATAGGTTTAGCATTACAGTGTAGACTTCGATCATTCGTTCGTAAGCGATTGACGAAGCAAGTTCACCATTGAGAACACCGTAGAGTGCATTTTTTTGGATGAAATCGAAGTCTGTAACGCTTAAGCTATCGGCAACACGGTCAAACGCGTCTTGGACGTTATAACCATGATTCCGAGTCAAGCCTTCGGCGAGAGTGGATGCAGGGTCGATTCGGTAAACGCTGACGGGAGCCATCATCGGGATTCTTAAGGGAAGACCGGTGGAGAGATCCGTTCCGCCGGTGATCACAAAGCGGCCTTCATCCAAGTCGATTTGGCCATTCCCGTTTGCGTCTTGGTCGAGCAGATCAAGTCCGAAACTGCCGTCCGCCTGAGTCGCTGCGGCAGGTTCATCGATCATCACATTCTCACCGTCGATATAGCGGGAAACTTGGTCGATCAATCCGTTACGATTTGCGTCGAAGTATGCGGTTGATCCGTCCAAAACACCACCATTGGCACTGAATGATCCGATGACCAAGGCGAATGGATTTACGGCAACGTTGGACTGCGGGCTCGAATTGATAATAAATGGGAATGGGCCCGTTGAAGGTGCCGAGTTCAAGGGTGGTAATGCAAGAGCGAAGGGATTCACAAAAGCATTGGTTGAATTCGGTTTTTGTTGGGGAACAAAAGTCGGTTTCGAATCGTTATCGACGATTGTCAGAACGTGAGTGCGCAACGCTGGGCTAGGAAGTGTTGCAGGAGAGGATACGTTGGATATTGTGATCACAAGCGATTCGTCACCTTCATACGCACTGTCGTCGTTGATTCGAATCCGGAAGGTTTGCGATAGACTACCTGCTGGTATCATAAGTTGATTATTGAAGACGCGTTGCGGTAGGTAGTCGTGGTAGTAGTCGTTTTGCGACGCACTTCCGGAGAAATTTAGCGTCAAACTCACATCACGTGAGACGACTGCGGAGAGTCTTACTTCCACATCTGCATAGCGATCTCTTCTATTGAAAAAATTTCCATTTCGTGACTCACTAACGCTTTGCGATGCGATTGTAAAACTGGCGGTTACAGCTTCATCGTCGATAATTTTGACTTCTGCTGATCGCGTTGCGCTGGCGGACCAAGGATAATTAAAGATGTAGCCAGTGGAGACGATAATAGACTCATCTCCCTCTACTGCAACATCTTGTTTGATGGGGATATTCAGTTTTGCAGTTGTGTAGCCGACTGGAATGGTTGCGAGATAGCTATTGGGGTTTACGAAATCGCTACCAGGGGAGGCTGTTCCGCTCAAGGAGAACGGGATGGAGATCGGTACATTGGTCGGAGCAGAGATCGCAAAGAGATATTCGGCGACCGATGCAGTATCTTCCTTGACTGATTTCCAAATTGATGTAACTCCCATGAACAGTGGGTCATTATCTTGGATCATCACTCGTACCGCACGTGTTTTTCCTAGAACCCGGTCTGGCCCTTCGGTCGCCAGGAAAAGACCAAGTTGTAATTCCTCGGTTTGTTCGTTTGCAGTGTCATTAATGATTGTGACTTGGATTTCGCCACTAGTTTGCCCCTCCGGAATGGTGATACTCGCGGCGCTGAGGCTATAGTCTGCTGGCGACGCGGAATAGGCCGCGGACGTGTTTGATAGCTTCAGATTCATCGTAACCGGCACTTGCAACGCGCGGTCCATCTTTACTCGAATCGTTGCTACTCCACCATTTTCCCAAAGAGTGATGTTGGAAGTTTCGAATTCGATCGTAGCCGTATCGTTATCGGTGATCTTGTAAAAGCCCGACCGTTTATCAGCTAGCTTATACTGGTCGTTTGTGGACGGATTGAGGGCAAGGGTGATGGTATCGCCGTTGGATTCGACAATGGAATCATCGAGGATATTGATTAGAAGGGATGCTGTTGTCGCGCCAGGCAAGAACAGGAATTGCGCTTCGCCAGTCAACGTGTAATCGGATTGGAGTCCAGAGCGTGATGCGGTTCCTTCGAGAGTTACTGGAACAATGAGTTGTTCCGTCAGCGCGCGATCAAGTGTTGCGATCACTTCGATGGTACCTGCATTTTCTGTCACTTGGAGATTGGTTGTCTGCAGGGACACTATTGGCGTATCGTCGTCTTGGATATTTGTTGTAAAGACGGCGGTGGGCGTTCCGCCTTCGAAAGTGATTCCAGCAGGTGCTGTGAAGGTAGTGATCAACGATTCGAGTGATTCGACATTCGTATCATTTACAACAGGAATCGCGAGGATTGCTTCTATTTGGCCCGGAGCGATCGTGATCTCTGTTGCAGTCGGCGAAGTAAAGTCAGAACCGTTTTGGGCATTGCCACTAAAGAAAAATGGAACGATGACTGGAAGGTAACTCGGTGCGCTCAATCGCACTGGTATTTCGAGATTTCCTTCCGATTCGATGATACGGCGGAAGTTGTTTGGAACGCTTAGCGTGGGCACTGGATCGTTGTCCAGGATCGTAATCGTAGTTGGACTGGTACCTGAAACGAACAATTCTGACGGAACAATTTCTAAGATGACGTTCTCATTTGCTTCGTAGCTTCGGTCATCGGTCAGAGTTAGGCCTATGGTGCGCGAGGTTTGTCCTTTTGGAATCGTGACAGAACGTACGGGTAGCGAGTAGTCTTGGCTGGAGGCGGTACTGTCCGAAGTTGGTCGGACGAGGATGGTTAGGTCTACGTCGGAGGGTTGATCCAGGACGATCGAAAGATCGATGGTACCAGTTCCCTCAGGGTATGATCCAGGGGCATTGAGAGTGACGGTTGGGACAACACCGGTTACGGTGATTTTGACTGCGGCTTCTAAAGATGTGGCACCTGCTTCTTGGGCCGTAAAATAGAATTCGTCTTCTCCGATGAAATTGAGATTGGGAGTGTAAATCAAATTCGGGAGTGTGCCGGTAAGTGTACCTTTTGTCGGTTGTTGTGTAATAGTGTAAGTAAGTGTTCCGCCGCTACCTGCTGCAGATAGGGTGATATTTTTTGATGTGTTTCGGTCGAGGGAGACTGAAGCTGCATTTGCTTTCGGTGCTTCGTCTCGGTCGGTGACCGAAAGGTTAAAGCGTGTTGCGGTGCTAACAGCACCGAGTCCATCTGTTGCTATGACTTGAATGACTAAGTTTCTGTCTTCAGGTTTTTCGTAATCGAATGGTCTGGCGGTCCGTAGAGTGTTTCCAATGATTTCGAAACTACTATTATTCGTGGGTGCACCTGTAGACGTGAAACGGAATGTTGGGGCACCAGGACCGTCGGCATCCACGGCAGAGAATGTGCCTACGATGGTCCCGACGGGAATGTCTTCGGGAATTGCAAGCGATGGGTAATCACCGCTGGTAATCGCGAGGGATTGCGGGACATCATTCGTGTCGGTGACTGCAACTTGGAATGCGTAGGTATTCGACAGGGATCCTTCAGTGACCTGCAAGTTGAACAGGTAGGTGTTATTTTGATCTTGATCTGTAGGAGCTTCAAAATCTGGAATATTCTTGAATCGCAATTGATTGCCAATGATTTCGACGGATGACGCATCAGCACCGGAGAGGGTGAAGATAGGGGTAGCGGGTAGAACATCGCTGTCGGTGACAACCAGTGTACTGATGCTTCGCCCACCTTCGGCGATAGAACGCTGGGTGGAGGAGACGAGGACAGGGGCGAATTCGTTGACTGGGTCAACGAGGATTGTAAATTGCCGGACTTGTACCATGTCGTCTACAGTTGCTTTGACCTCCACTTGATAAAACGCTTTTGTCTCCGCATCGAAGTTCGCTGCGGCTTTGAGCGTATTTTGTTCGATGGTAAAGTTCGCGTTATCGGCAGAGGAGTTTGTAAGGGTGAAGCTAACTGAGTTGGTGTTTACTCCCACTGCGGAGAAGTTACCGATCGAGGATCCCGTGGGACTGTTTTCCGGTAGAGAGCGGTTGCTGAGTGTGAAGTTGCTGAATGTAGGCTGCCGTACTTCGATAGGTAGGATTGATGAGAATGACGCTCCCTGCGGATCGGTAGCCTGGAGCCGAATTGAAAGATTCGTGAGGTTCGAGAGTCCCGTATTATTGCGAAGGAACAAACTTCCATTTTGGATTTCAAATCGGTTGTTATGGGTGTCGCCAGTTCCTGCGATCAGGGTATAGGTAAAGGTCGTATCGCTAGTGTCTGGGTCTGTTGCGGAGATTTGCGCAACTTCGCTGTCAACAAGGGCGCTGCTGTAGACATAGGATTTCGATAAAGAAATCGCCGTGGGTGCATCGTTCGCATTGGTAACTGTGATGGTAAATGGTTTTTCAAGGTATCTTCCTCCTTGATCCATCGTCCGGATGCGTATTGAGTAACTGGATTTCGATTCGAAATCTAAGCTATTCGTTGCGCGAAGAGTTCCTTCGTGGATATTGAACGCGCCGTTATCGGTATCACCGGTTCCATTGACGAGCGAATAGGTGAATGAGCTATTGGCATCAGGGTCGGTAGAACTAAGGGTTCCGACAATGGCATTTGCTCCAGAGTTTTCAGCGATGCTCGAAGCGGAGAGGGACAGACTTGTTGGTGCCTCGTTGACATCGGCGACCGTGATGGTGAATTGTTTTTCGGTGAATAGCCCGCCTTGGTCGGTCGAGCGGATGCGAATGGAATAACTGGATTTTTTTTCGTAGTCGAAAGGATTGGGAGCTCTGAGGCTGTTGCCTTCGATGGCGAACGAGTTGTTATCTGTATCCCCGGTTCCATTGACAAGAGTGTAGGTGAAGGTGTTTAACGCATCAGGGTCCGTTGTACTCAACGTGCCAATGTGGACATTTGGAATAGCGTTCTCAGCAATCCCTGCGGTTGAAAGGAGAATATTCGTAGGAGCATCGTTACTATTCGTGACCGTGATCGTAAAGGCCTTAGCAAATGACAAGCCACCTTGATCGGTCGACTGAATCCGTACGGTGTAAGACGATTTCGTTTCAAAGTCAAAACTCGATTTAGCGCGAAGTTGATTCTCCTGTAGCGTGAAGAACGCGTTATCCGCATCAACCTCACCGATAGTGAATGAATAGGAAAAGCTATTTCCAGCATCGGGATCCGAGGTGGTCAGGGATCCGATGAGAGCATTATCACCCGCATCTTCAGCAATCAGATTCGAGGAGAGAGAAAGATCCGTGGGAGCTTCATTGACATTTCTAACGGTGATCGCAAACACTTTTTCTGCTGATCCGCCGTCTTGGTCGGTGGTACGGACTCGGATGGAGTAACTTGATTTCGTTTCATAGTCGAGGTTGTTTTTCGCGCTAAGCTCATTGCCACTGATTGTGAAGAGCCCATTATCTGATGCGCCAGTACCGTCGACCAAGCTGTAGGTGAAGGTAGAACCAACAGCTGCCCCCGAGGTACTGAATTGTCCGACGAGAGCATTTGTACCAGCGTTCTCATCGATCGAAGTATTAGAAAGGGTTGAAGAGAAGGCAACTAATTTCCAGAGTTCTGCTTCGGTAGCCGCAGAGAAGAACAAAGAGTTACCAACAGGAGTGATACTCAATGGGTTAACGGGAACAGTCGAGCTGGTTAATGAATCGACTCGAACAGTTCCCGCTTCTGTGCCATCGGAGGTCATCAGTACGTAGCCGGAACCGGTATTTACATTGAAGTAAAGCGCGCCATTGAAGTTTGTAAGCTGAGTAATATCCGCGGATGAGCCGAAGTCCTTGACTGCTACGGTTCCCGCTGCGGTACCATCGGATTTCCAAAGGTGTCGAAACGTGTAGGATGTGTTTGAGTATCCGACGAAATATAGTGTGCCATTTACGTTGGTCAGAAGGGTCGCGGAACCGACGACGGTACTGCTAAGGTCCTTAACCAGCACCGTACCCGCATCTGTCCCATCGGATTTCCATAATTTGCTATCGTTTGTGGTGAAATACAACTGATTCCCGATCGTCGTGAAATTGCTTGGGTGAGCCGAGGTTGTGCCAGCTCGCAGATCACGAACAAGGGTTGTACCATCGGAAGTTCCATCGGATTTCCAGAGTTCGTATCCATTGGTACTGTTGTTTGCTGTGAAAAAGAGTTTTCCGTTGGTGTAGAGGGATGCGGTGTAGTTCGTTACCGAGCTTGCTGCTCCCGCTAAGATGTCTTTCACCAGAACGGTTCCATCGACGGTACCATCGGATTTCCACCATTCTCTGCCGTTGGCACTCGTGGAAGCCGTAAACATCAGTAGGCCATTGACATTCGTTAGCTTCTGTGGGTAAGAGCTCGATGATCCCGCAACGATGTCTTTTACTCGAACTGTTCCGGCTTGAGTTCCATCGGATTTCCATAGCTCGCGGCCTCCAACGCTATCCCAGGCTTGGAAATAGAGCGTCCCATTGACATTCGTCAGGTTCATCGGTGTGCCGTTCGATGGTAAGCTACTTGGAGAATCGGCAGCGATGTTTTTGACCATGACGGTGCCAGCTTCCGTGCCGTCGGTCTTCCATAGTTCCGTACCGTTTGTGCCGTCGTTAGCAGTGAAAAATACAACACCGTTGACGTTGGTGAAATCTTTTGGATCAGAGTTAGGGAACGACAGGCCTGAGTAACGATCTTTGCCGATGTCTCGGAGCATGTTTGTGTTATCGGCGGTTCCGGAGGACACCCATAGCTCACGTCCGTTTACACCATCATCAGCACTAAAGTAGAGTTTGCCGTTGATGTTCGTTAGGTACTTGGGCGATGAGAGCTTGGTGCCTGGCGTGAAATCTTTTACGAGAAGCGTTCCTGCCGATGTACCATCGCTTTTCCATAGCTCTTCGCCAGAGATTCCTTTCCCGTTGAAGAACATCGTGCCGTTCAAGTTCACAATGGAGGACGGCGCAAGTCCACCGCTGCTTTCGTTGATCACAGCGATGTCGACAGTTCCAGCAGAGGTGCCATCGGACTTCCACATTCGGGTTTTGTTTCCGTCGTAGGCCTTAAAATAGAGTGCACCATTGAGATTCCGCATTTCTGCGATGTTAGAATCGGAACTCCCCGATCGGATATTTTTCACGAGTTGGGTGCCTGCACTGGTGCCATTGGTTTTCCAAAGTTCCCGTCCGTTTGTGGAATCCCAAGCGGTGAAAAAAATCGTGCCATCGACGTTGGTCAACGTCGATGGGCTAGAGCTTGATGCACCTGGTAGAATGTCCTTTACAAGAGTGGTCCCAGCGGTGGTACCATCGGAAGTCCAAAGCTCTGAACCATTTGTGCTGTCGCTGGCTCCGAAGTACATCTTGTTGTTGATAACTACGATTTCTTGGATGAAGGTGCCGTTGGATCCAGGGTTGATATCTTTGACCAACTCGGTAACGTCTGAACCGTTAGTTCGCCAGAATTCGATTCCGTTCGTACCGTCATTTGCGGTGAAGTAAACATAGTCTCCAAATGCTGTAAATAGTTTGGGTTCCGAACTAGTTGCACCCGTTCGAATGTCTCTGATCCGTACCGTTCCATCGGTAGTTCCATCGGATTTCCACAATTCGTATCCAGCGGTCCCGTCGTTCGCCGTGAAATAGAGTGTGCCTTTGACATTAGCCAGGTTCTTGGGCGACGAGTTCGAAGTTCCTGCATAGATGTCCTTGACGAGAAATGTTCCAGCATCAGTTCCATCGGATCGCCAGAGTTCTGTTCCGTTCGTACCATTATTAGCAGTAAAATACAGGATACCGTTGACGTTAACGAAGTTGCTCGGATACGATCCGCCACTGCTACGAATATCTTTAACCACTACTGTACCCGATGAGGTTCCATCGGATTTCCAGAGTTCGTTTCCAAAAAAACCTTGACTATTGTCGGATGAACTATAGAACACGTTACTGCCGACTGAAGTGAAGTTATCCGATCCGAACATTCCTTCCGTAATTTCTTTCACAAAAACCGTACCTTGTTCGGTCCCGTCGGTCTTCCACAGAAGCGAATTCGACGAATTCAACTTGGTTGTTCTTAGAAGAAGGGAATCGCCTATTTGAACAAGGGATCTTGGATAGGATTCGTTTGGTACCAGATTGATGTCTTCGACGAGTTGTACATCGGTGGCGAGCGCAAGTCTGGTATGGAGGCTTTCAAAGACTAAGCGGCGGAGCGATTGTCGTTTTCGATCCCGGCGCTTTTGAAGTTCAGCAAATCTACGGGATGGGTTTTTGCGGCTAAGTCCTTGGAATCGTGAGAACATAATAAACCTTCGGGTGCAAAGGAAAGCTTCGAGCCATGGCTACTCTCTAAGGGATGTAGCGATGCCCCGACGGCGATCCGATCAAAAAATTAACGAAAAGAAAAACTTTGGGTACTTTTGACAAAAATTCAAGGATCGACGCGGAAGAGTCTCTTTAGGCGAAGCCATCGAGATTGGATGCCAAAGAGGGGGTATTTCCGGGTAAACTGTCGTCTCGGCCAAGCGTACCCAACGATTAGAATCCTGCCTTTCGACTCAAAGAGTGTTTAACTTTTTGGGATTGGAAGAGTTCCAAACGTACGCAAACAGATCGTAGATCCGAGTGGACGACATTGACGTCATTACGGTGCGATTTTCAGCGATCGCTCTCATGATTCAATTGGTGTCTTACGTTTAAGCTGAGAGTCTTTTGTATGTTGTGATCGAAAACAATTCGCGAGCCCCCTACGATGCATGATGCATCCAAAGGAACTGCAACGGAAGTGGAAGCATCGATGACAACGGTAACCAACCCAAATCTCAATGGGCCTTACGCACGGAAACCTGATATTGAATTAAAAGCCTCGATTAGCTCTAATGGAATGATGTACAATTCAGGTCCCTATCCAGTACCAGAACAGTCGAGCATCGCAACAAAGGGCTTGATCTTTAGTTTTGGTTTGTCGCAAAAGCGACGGCATAGAAGGACAAATAGATTTCGCGAGGAACCCAAACAAATCATCAGCAAGGCTTATTAAAATATGGGCATATATATTAGGCAACGGTTCTCACGCTTCGTTGTTTTATCGGTAATTCTCCTATGCGTTAGTTGCGATTCGCGGAAGACCGGAAGTGAGAATGCCGGAAGTAGAGAAAGCCAGAAAGGGGGTCCGAAAACGATTCACATTGTCAATCTTCAAGAGCTCACCGAGCGATTCGTCAAAGACGAGCCGTCGGAGAGGAATCAGAAGGTGTGGGGGTGTGCGTTCGAAGCGCAGAGGACCGAAGTTACCTTGCAGGCGATCATTCAGGATGTAGATCCGGCGGGAGCAACGACAGAGCAGGTGCTCTATAGGTCGCTCTTTAAACTTTACAAAGATGAATTTGGTGAGGAGTTGAAACAAGCCAGAGGACTTCTGACTTTTAGTTTTCCGGTTACAGTTCGTCGGGAATCCGAGGAAGATTTCGAATTGTTGTTCACTTCGGGTGTGGCCGATCGGATGTTACCCAATCGACTTCGATTACCGATGCGAATTTTGATGGACGAGTTGGTTCCAGTCTCCGACGAAGAATGGGTTTGGTCAGGCGTGACATCGGCAGGTCCATCGATTGACGGGGATTCATCGTCGCGGATAACGGTGATTCCAAATTCAATTGATTATTCGATAAGTTACAGTCCGAAAGGTGAGGGGAGAGATCTGAATGATCAATCGAGCAAGCAGTTGAGGATAACACTGTCAGTGAAATTCTTAGACCAAAGAAAGGATTTAGTGGAACAGGTCAAAACGATCGCGGGCGGCAAAGATGTGTCAAGATCGGCGAAACTGAGATTTTACGAAGCCGGCGATTTGCCGGTACCCGATGTGAAAGAAGATGAGGAATCGACCATTCCAGTCCAAGGTTTCAGTACATCAGATGGTAGGATTCGGATTGACAATCTCGCGATACCTAGGGGCAGCGGCAGTATGAAATTGAAGGTGGTCGAAGCGACGAGTGACGAGACGACTTATTCCCTAGAGATGCGTCATTCTGGCGACAAAGCTATTCTTTTCTCCGAGGAGTACAAAGTGCCGACCGATGTTTACAAGTCCTTTTTTCCTGTGCCGGCTTCTCTTTGGAAGGCGATGCATGGGGGCAAGTCAGAAGGAAAGTATTTAGGATTTTTGTTTGTGAACGAGGATGCGCTTTCTAAACAGGATTAGAAGTTGATTGCTTCTCGGTAGTGGACGCGAATTCAAGCGAATCGAACACGCAAAGATACAAAGATACAAAGATACATATAAAACCGCCACCTTTCGAGTCGCCCTGGAGGGTGAGGTACGTAAGCAATGAGTATCTTTATTTTGCGAACTTTGTTCATTGCGACGAAATTCGTCCAAGCTTACTTATAATCCAATCGCAACAAGCGATTGCTATCGAAGCCCTTTACTCTTACCACGCTCATACCCAGCCACCCAGGTTGTGCTGGTGTGGTTGTGGTTCGCTGGTAGCTATCGAATTCGTAGGCGTCTCATCCTTTTTTAATTGCTTTGATTCTAATTGCTTTGAACTGTAAAAAAATTGCGATGACCAACTGAAGGATAAGACAGATGAGCCGAAGTACATGGCGTTTCATTCGAACTTCGTTCCGTTACCTTGTTTATGCAGGGTGCGTACTCATCGTGTTGCTCCCGATTCTCATTTTTATTGCGTTTCTCTTTAGTCCCTTTTTGGGCCAGTCCGAGTTTACCGACCTGCCTGGCGACTCGGCCAAGTTACGACTCGGTGGTTGGCCAGCAGGTGTCGATCCTGGTAATGTACAGGCCATATCCTACAAATCCGAAAACTCTCGTGACAGTTACTCGTCTTGGTACCGAATCACGCTCAGAGCTAGTGACGCTGAAAAATGGATTGGACAACTTCATAGCCGACAGGAGGAAGGGGCTCTCGCATTTCTTGGAGACCAGCACGAAGGTCTAGAGGGGGTGAGTCGAACGATTGCTGGTCCACCGCCTCTTCATTTGCAAACCGGCGAGACTCCAGTCTGGTGGAAGCCTCCGAGCACGGACTTTCGTGCAACGGAGGTGATGTTGTGGTACAAGCAATACGCCTCAGGGGTGGGCCGTGCGACGTATACTGCATTCGACCAACATACGGGTGTGCTTTGGATATACGAATACGCTTGCCAACACGATATCCTTTGGCCCAATGGCGAAGTTCCTCCGGGCAAAGTGTTTAGATCAACGAGTAACTAACTTGGTAAAACTAATCGCACTAAGCAGTCGAAAAAGCAATCGCCCTCCCCCGAAACGATTCCACTATCGAGCATCAGTTGTAAAGAACGGCTGGTGTTTTTGAACTTTCTGGACTAATCGGATTCTCGATCAGCTAAACCTCGACAACGTATGCGTCATGATCGGACAACCCTCGAGCATCGATTCTCACTGCAGACTCTACCTTCCACGATATAGGAACCCCAATATGGTCAATCGATTGGCAGTAATTGCCGCGATGCGAGAGACCGGCTGTTGGTACTTTGAGTTCGAATGCCTGATGGCGTCAAGGAGATGAAGGCGGCCTCCCATGCTTCCAGCATGTTCCCTGCCGATTAGCGAATGGTTCCAATCTCCACCCCAAACCAAATCACCCTTCGGCAAATTGCGAAGCAAAGCACTGATTGCATTCTCCGTTATTTCCGAATGATTGGATCCATGCCAAGGAGCCGAGTCGGCTTTAACTCCTCGCCATGGAAGAATCGTTGAGCAGTATGTGACGCCGTTGATCTTTGCCGCTGCACTGGCATCATGCGGATCGTCCAAGCGATCCAAGGGAAGAACACTAAGGACGGCAGCCCAATGTTGGTTGCGCCCCATGACTCCTTTGGAAAGTTGGGCGTGGAAGTGCAGGATCGTTGTGCCCTCGTTCTCGGCCCACTTCGGATGAACCTCAGTGAGGAGCCATACATCGCAATTTTGTCGACGGATCAATTCCTGATGCTCCTCCGACATCAGTTGATTTTCAACATTCCAAGTTCCAATTCGCATGGTGCTTTCCATTCTATCCGTGTCTTGCCCAATTCCGGATTTACTTTGTTGACTTGTAATATAGCGACTGAAGAACAATTCGGTCATGTTGAGTTGAGTTCACATCACTCCATCGAATCCGCCTCAGCAAAGATTTTTCATAAGTCCGATTGTATTGACCTAAGGTGTCACCGGCGTGTGAATGTTAGCTCTCGCGATTGGCGGTAGCTAAGTCGGGATGGAGTCGTTTAGCGGTATTGCTATTTGGGGTGCGATCATGGACCGGTGGATGGGATGCCCACGCTTGGAATTTTGCTCGGTGGAAACCGACGACTGGCCACCTCCAATCGCTTTTCGTGCGTCAGTCGTTTGGATCGTTTGACGTTTTGTTCAATGAAGGCTTGCTATGAATTATTGATTTTCAAGGTTTGCACCATGACCGCTGTTCGTTTACCTCGCTTGTCACGCCCCGGTGTGCTCGAGTCCATTTCCTCGAAGCGATTGCGCTCTCGAAAAAACGCTACAGTTAGTCGACAAGTAATGGGATTAACTCCGTTACTGAATGCGGCCTGGAGACGATTGCCTTTTTCATCGCTAATTCGGCGATAGCTACCAACTTTGACTCTGACGGCGTGACAGGTGCAGTGGGTACGATCAAGTCGTCGTCGGTAACGGTGTCGAGCAATGAACCACAATCATGCGGACTTCGCCCCGTAAGCAAATAGAAAGCTAATCCGCCAATCGCATAAATGTCGGTTGCATAACTAATCGATCCAAAGGCAGGTGATATCTGCTCGGGAGCCGCAAAACCAAGGGTTCCACCACGTGATGCGTTCGAATCAAACACAACATCATCTGATGTCGATTTTGGCGAATAGGTTGCGAAACCGAAATCGGTTACGACGATTCGTCCGTTGTGATCAAGCAGAATGTTGTTGGGAGTTAAGTCTCCGTGCACGACTCCGGCTTGATGTGCGGCTGCAACGGCCTCGCAGATTTGAACTAACCATTGCACTGCGGTCTCCGAGCCGTTCGGCTTGACGTTGGCTAGCGATCGGCCATCGACGTACTCGCTCACAAGATACGGCCCACCATGCGGCGACTGCCCCCAACCGAAATACTTTACTACGCCGCTATGATGGATCTTCGATGCATGGTCGATCTCTCGCAAAAACGAGTCTCTGCTGTCTCGGTCGGTCCATAAATCCCTATGCATGAACTTCACTGCAACATCCTGACCACCTGCCTGCAACCTCGCTCGATAGACTTTTCCAAGTGACCCACTCCCAACAAGCTTCCCAAGTACAAACTGTCGGTAACTGATGTTGGGAAGAAGGCAACCGCAGAAGACGAACCAATATATCACGCAAAGGAGCAAAGACGCAAAGAAGACCGCAGAGCAGCTGGCCCTCGCTACCGATGGGAACGGATACGAACTCTCTGTGCTCTCTGTGCCTCTGTGTTTTAAAAAGCC
>CAIJIZ010000656.1 GCA_903820735.1 uncultured Pirellula sp. | reverse complement strand
TGGTATCTTGCCCGAACGAGTCAAGGAAATCCGAAGGCGCATCATTCAACTGCAATCGCGACCTGAGGTATCGGATGCCGAGCTGATTCAGTACGAGGCCGACATGCAAAGCATGTTCTTCGTCACTCAGTTGTACAGTTATCCAGGTGATTACTTAATCCAAAAACCGAGTGTCGAGCGGATCGCTGAGACGATCGACAAGTTTGAAGAAGACGTATTGGGTGCTCCGTATCCGAGTGTGCATGGCCCCAAAAGCGTTGTTATGAAGTTTGCTCCACCTATCCGAATTCCCAAAGGAAAAGAGAGCAAGCTGTCCGCAGCGGATTTGACAAAGCAAATGCAGTCGGAAGTGCAACGAATGCTCGATGAACTCAATGAGCACCACGACTCCAGCCATAAGCTTGAGGAGTGATCGCGGGAATCGATCGAACCGTCGACGCAACTCGATAGTGGATCGGTTGGATTATCAAGAAAGGGACGGAAATGTTCTCGCTCGATTCGGTATCGAAGTCCTTTGGTGACGTGCAAGTCCTCAAGCCAACTAGCGTGGAATTTCCCGTTGGAAAATCGACCGTCCTTATCGGCCCGAGCGGGTGTGGGAAGAGTACCATGCTTCGACTACTCGTCGGGTTAATACAGCCTGACTCCGGGACGGTTCGTTTTGACTCCGAGGTGATGACCCCTGATAAGTTGATGACGATGCGTCGGCGCATGGGTTACGTTATCCAAGACGGAGGACTCTTTCCCCATCTGACAGCTTTCGAAAATATTAGCTTGATGGCTATGCATCTCGGTTGGGGGATGGATGAACGCACGAAGCGGGTCGAGCAACTAGCGGAACTAACTCGCTTACCGAGCGCGGCACTCAAGCGGTACCCGGCGCAGATGTCTGGTGGGCAGCGTCAACGCGTTGGCATCATGCGTGCTCTGATGTTGGATCCACCTGTCCTGCTATTCGATGAACCGATGGGGGCGTTGGATCCGTTGGTTCGATTCGATCTCCAAGAGGACTTACTCAAAATCATCCGCACACTGGGTAAGACATCGATCATGGTTACGCATGACATGGGAGAAGCTGGATTTTTTGGCGATCAGGTCATGATGTTATCGGAAGGACAAATCGTCCAGCAAGGAACTTTGGAATCTTTGATTCACCAACCAGCCAACGAGTACGTCACACGATTCATCCACGCGCAGCGCATCCCGCACGTAGGCTAGAACTCAGAGACCTTTTTCGGAGAATTCGATTCATGATCCGTTTGCACACCTCTGAGAAGGACTATCGTCCATTCCGTTTTGCAAAGTGCATGATCACAACGATCGTTTTAGGGTTATTTGCAGGATCGAATGTATTTGGTGAAGCGAATCGCGAGTCAACGCCGGAATTAAAAGTTGGTTCAAAGGCTTTTACCGAGTCGGTAGTGCTTGGGGAGATGTTGTGCCATCTCGGTCGTGAAGCAGGGGCGAACGTTGAACATCTCGCAGAACTTGGTGGGACGCAAATCCTTTGGAATGCACTTGTGTCAGGTGAGATCGACGCTTATGTCGATTACACAGGGACGATTCGAGAAGAGATACTCGCAGAAGCAGCACGCAAGGGAATTCAGGTGCAGAGCGAAGAGCAGATGCGTCAAGAGCTAGCTCGGCGAGGGATTCTGATGTCGGCTGCAGTTGGATTCAATAACACGTACGCCATGGGAATGCGTGAGGTACTCGCTGAGCGATTGAGTATCCGCAAGATCAGTGATTTGAAGAATCATCCAGACCTCGAGTATGGCTTGAGCGATGAATTCCGGGAACGCCGTGATGGTTGGAATGCACTCGCGGCCCATTATGGGATAACGACTCAAAACATTCGGACCATGGACCACAATCTGGCTTATCGCGGAATCGTCCATGATGCAATCCAAGTGACGGATATCTATACAACAGACGCCGAGATCTCGTTCTATCGACTCAGAGTCCTCGAAGATGACTTGGATTATTTCCCTACCTATCATGCGGTCGTCCTTATGCGATCGGATCTTGAAAAGCGCGCTCCGAACGCCGCTAAAGCCTTTCTCAAAATGGAAGGCTTGATCGATCCCTCTGAGATGTCTGGAATGACCGGACGCGTACGTCTGCAGAACCAGATGGAAGCGTTTGTAGCGGGAGATTTTTTAAACAACAAACTTCAGATGAACCGTCCGTTGCCTTCGACGAGTCCTGCTGCTCAATGGAAGCGAGTCGCGGACAGGTTGTTCAAAACCACCATGGAACATCTATTCCTCGTGGCAGTGTCGCTTGGGTTAGCCATTCTTGTGGCTGTCCCATTAGGGATTTCTGCTGCCCGAAGCGAACGTGTTGCGAATGTGGTTTTGGGGGTCGTAAGCGTCATCCAGACGTTACCCTCAATGGCACTACTAGTCTTTATGATCCCTTTGTTCGGACTCGGAGCGCTGCCAGCTATCGCAGCACTATTCTTCTATAGTTTGCTACCGATTGTCAGAAACACCTACGCCGGATTGCGACAAATCCCCGCCGCGACCCGTGAATCCGCTGAAGTCCTTGGACTCGATCAAAACTCCCGTTTGCGACTCGTCGAGTTGCCTTTGGCTTTGCCATCGATCTTATCCGGGATCAAGACGGCGGCGGTGATCAATGTCGGTACGGCGACGATCGGCGCATTGATTGGAGCAGGCGGATACGGCTCGCCAATTCTTACAGGGATCCGTCTGTCGAGTATTTCTTTGATACTTCAAGGTGCCATTCCTGCAGCACTCTTAGCGATTCTCGCTCAATGGGGCTTTGGGATGCTTGAGAAGAAACTCGTATCCCCAGGCTTGCGTCCACCGCGCTGAGGATCACCGCGCTGAGGATCACCGCGCTGAGGATCACCGCGCTGAGGTTCACCGCGCTGAGATTCTCCTACCTAGGCTCGGCGAGATTACCCGATTTCCAGCGATAGAATTGCAAACAGGTGCTGGTTCTTCAGGATGGGTGGAGGCCCAAGATACATGCGGACACACCCAAAGACTTCTTGCATGCCAAAACTTTGACACAATCGGAGCGCTTCGGGGTTGTTATCTGGTATATCGATCATGACCGATTCGGCCTTTGCGTCGAGGATGAGTTGCTCGATCAAGGCACTTGCGATTTCCGGTGTATGAGCTTGTAACGGTCCGATCTTCCAGCCTACCAAGCATTTACGGATGGTACCCCAACCGAGGATTTCATCGGAGTTTTTGGGGTTCGGTAGAACGAGGGTTAGGCCATTTTCCTGGGTGATCCAAGGCTCGAGGATGTTGGCTCGCTCACCTGGAAAGCATTCGAGATCCATCGCATGAATCGCCGGGAAATCATTAGCTTGGTAGGGGCGTGGTGTGGAAGGAACGCTTTGATGTGCGTCTCGTTTCAGGTGGATCCCTTGCGATGAGTCGGATACGAATTGAAATCGGCGATGGCGGGTAAAAGGTTGAAAACCGCCAGCGGCGTAGAATCCGACCATCGCGTCGACCGCATCAAGCCCGATGCTTGCACCAGGGTCAAGTCGAGCAAGCAATCGATCGCGTCGAGCGAACCACAGCTTCCGACCAAGTCCCTGTCCTCGATATTCAGGTTCGACGATAAAGAGTCCCATGAATCCGAACATTGGATTGTGTCGAACGATGGCTCCACCGGCAATGCACTTCTCGTCAACGCACATGCCGAGAAACCCTTGGGGGTCCGCTTGCCAAACGAGTTCGGCATCGCTGAGGCCCGGGTTCCAGCCTTCGCGACCAGCCCAACTTACCAACGTTGCAACTTGCTTCTGATTCAGAGACTGTATTTCGTAAATGATGCGATTCCTTAGAGCTGTAAGCAATCGACTAGGAATCGATAGCGTGGAGATCAGCGAGGGCGTTCGTACTGATATTCAAGTGTGCTTTCCCCAAGTTTGCAATCCTCGATGGCTTGAAGCAGTTTTTTTCGGTCGGTTGTTTTCGGATCGAGCTCTAGTTTTTTCGAGAGGGCATAAAGGGTGATGTTATAAGACTTCAATCCCGGTCCACGAGAGCACATCGGGTCATATGCGGTCCTCTTTTTATCGTTGAGTCCGAGCGTTCCGCCGAGTTCTTTTGCTGAAGCATTTTGAGGAATCGAATTTTGGGTTGGATCCAGATTGTAGACCAGCCAATACGATTTTTCTTGATCCGGCGCGCGGTGCCACAGGGAGACGGCGACGGATTGGGTGTTGGGTGGAAGTTTATCCCATTCGATAGCTGGGGACTGTCCAGCTCCGTCACAAGTGCAATCCTTGCTGATTCTGCCTTGCTCATTGACCGACTTGCTGGTGAGTTGAAGCTCGGATTTGTTATTGCGGGGTGGTTTGCCATTTCCAGGTGTACGATCGTTCTTGGGGCGGTCTTCAGGGCGTGGGCGGTCTTCAGGGCGTTGTTTAGCAGCCCGGTAGTTTTCTTCGCGAACCGATCCATTAGGGGCTTGGAATTCAAAAGCGACGGAGCCATCATCGGCGAGCTTATAGCGAACAAAACCTTTCCTACCGGCGATTTCGTAAGTGAGTTGAAAGTTCTTTGGGGATAGCTCATCGAAACCGGTAATTTTTGCACCGCGTAAGGGAGGCAGTGCGGGGCGTGGGCTTTGAGCTCGCGGTTGCGGATCGACTTGGCCTTCTCGCTCTACGACTTCACCGTAGAAGCCACCGTTGATGTAAGGGTAGTTCTTCGTAGCGTGATAGTGATACTGACCATTCGGGGCTTGGTGACCATTCCACTGATCGAGGGGTCCGTAGTCTGAATCTTTGGGGTCTTGGTAACCGTAGATCGGATATCCATCGAGGGCATAAGCAAGAGGGTTTGAGCGACCGACGATGGGTTCGAGGTGAACGGGAGCG
>CAIJIZ010000655.1 GCA_903820735.1 uncultured Pirellula sp. | reverse complement strand
TGTATCTGAATGACCGTAACCAAGTCTCTCAGCGATCGAAAGCTGATATTCCACCTCTTTGGCTGAACCATATGCAATTTCAAGAAACCGAACGTATTCCGGAAGGCTACTTCTTGCGGCACCTTCCACAATGTTTGATGCAATCGAAATCGCTGCCCGCCGCAACTGGGACGTTAACCCGAACTTCTCGTCGTCAGGAAAACTTCGGGTGGCCCGGTATACGTTCAACACCAACGCATCCGCCAACTCAAAAGCACGTAGCTTTTTGTGATCTCTCATTTGATCCTCGTACCATAGAGAAATGAATTATGAAATATTCCCGTAATAGCCTATCGCCTAATGCCTCTCGCCTAAAGCCTGCCAATCGCTGCGCGATCTACACCCGCAAGTCGTGTGAAGAGGGGCTTGAGCTGGAATTCAACTCGCTCCACGCGCAGCGCGAATCCGCCGAGGCGTTCATTTCCAGCCAGCAGCACGAAGGCTGGGAATGCTTGCCAGAGCAATACGACGACGGTGGTTTCTCGGGCGGTAGCCTCGATCGACCTGCTCTCAATCGACTCCTGGAAGACATCAAAAGCGGGAAGATCGATTGCGTGGTGGTCTACAAAGTCGATCGACTTAGCCGCTCGCTCATGGACTTCTCCAGGATCATGGAAACATTCGATAAATACGGTGTTTCCTTTGTCTCGGTAACCCAGCAGTTCAACACGACACACTCGATGGGCCGGCTGACGCTGAACATCCTGCTCTCGTTCGCCCAGTTCGAGCGAGAGATCATTGGCGAGCGGATCCGGTAAGGTTCCTTGAAGGAGGAATCGATGGAATGAACCTAGCATCTTTGTTTCATGTGGCTGTCCAGGTTGGCAAATCCTGGACAGCACGCATATATCGATTGGGAAACGACCCGAGGGATTGAGAGCTACTTCTTCATCCGCCTCTTAGCCACTAGCAGAACGGAACGCGTCCGGCAACGCGTTTGCCTTGACGTTTCAGTGCAGCTCTTGCATCAGACAATCGCTCGCGGGTCAATTCGATCTCAAACTCGCTCGCCGCAGCCACTATGTTCGTCATCAAACGACTCGCGGCAGCTCAACCGAATCTTGGGTCCGTAACGACCAACAATTCCACTTCATTGCGGTTGAGACGTTCGAGCAGCTCTTGCAAATGAAATAGTCGCCGCGTCAGTCGATCGATACTGTAGACGGTCAAGCGTTTCACTTCTCCTGCGTCAATCGCAGCCAGCAAACGCGTCAATTGCGGGCAATCCAATGACTCGCTCGACTCGCCTTCGTCCGAGTAAACGTCGCGAACCTTGTAGCTAAGCTCGCTTGCCAAATCCCAGCAGATCCGAATCTGCGCATCGCATGAGCAATAACTAGTGCGGCTTGTGCGCGACTGTCTCGCATAAATTGCAGTAACTGGTTCTAACTGTGGCATGGCATCGATGAGAAACGGGTGCCTCGAGTCATTCAACTAAAACGTTGCTTCGAGAGAATCTATTGAGGGTCCCAAGGTCCACCTGCGTTCCAACGGGATACGAATCCCCGGCTAGCAGCGAGGGCCTGAACAACAGGTGATAAGAAGACACGGATCTCGCTCACGATATCTGAAAACGCATTAGCAGTACCTGTCAGCTTGGACTTGCGAATAAAGGCTTTCCACTGGATTTGCTTGCCTTCATCTGCAATGAACGCAGGGGAGAAAACAAATGGCTCTGCATCGAGTTCCGTGTTTCGATTGGCAAAGGTCTTCTGAATCGCATGACTTAGGACTTCCCCATCGAAGTCAAACTGACGCGCCAGAATGTAGATATCAAAAAAGTCCTTCATGCGACTGTTGAGCTGGCCGAGTTTGACCATCGCTTCAAACTTCTCAGCGATGACCGTCTCTTTCGGATAGCCTTTAAGACGTGGCGTTTCAAAATCGAACATGGCTGGATAATCAATGACGGTGGCGGACGGGTAGATCACATCGCCAAAGCCAATATCGATCTGCATGGGCAAACGCGCATTTTGAATCATCGCCACAAAAGTTACTCGGACTCCGGAGTACTCGGCATTCTCTTTGATGATTTCACCGTGAACCGAGTCGCTTAGAAATTCTACGCCATCGGATTCGACAGGTTGTCGACATACATCTTTGATCATGTCCGACATAGCATCTACGGAATTCTCGGCGCGAGCCAACAGATCGATGTCTCGAGTTGCTCTCGCCTGAGGAGTGCCCCAAACCATAAACATCAGCGCGCCCTTAAGCACAAACCGGTCTGCATATTCGGATTTCGAAAGCCGAAACAAGAAACGCTCCATGGCGAAGTACTGCATCAACTCTTGAAGCGGCCGTCCTGATTGTCTTGCAAGGTTTTCTAGTCGTCCGCGTACCGACGCCGGAATGTCGCGCGTCATAGTAGCGCCTCGAGATAAGGTCGCATCGTCTTGGCAACCCTAAGCAACGTAGCGTACTCCATGATCAGATCGATTTTCAGTTTGCCATGCGTCATGTAGAACTTGATTGCTTCAATAGCGACATCCATCCCCAATTCATTGCGCCGACAGAAGCAATCGACCAGAGTCTTTTCGCGGGAATAAACGGAAACAGTCGTGCCATCAATCACGTGTTTTTCGACGCCCGTTTTGAATGGTACCTCGGTCAGACGCGAGACACGAATGGGCGGAAAACTAAGCCTAGGCGGTTCGCAGTTTCGAGGAATCGCGATCCATACCTCATGAGGTATCTGCGTAGTCAGTTGGTGAAAGGAAAGTGCCGAAACTAGGTAAATCACTGCCTGCGGAACTTTCGCAGCAACGGTCACTAGATCGGATTGGCTGAGGGAAGGCAGATCCGCTAGCCGGTAGAGGCCTCGTGCGAGTTGCTCTACTTGTCCGGAGTCTCGCATCTCATACAGCGTGTTACGAGTGATACCACTGCGAACGATTTCGGCCATCCGCATGATTCCACCATTCTTAAGAAACAGCTCGGTAGCGCGCATTGAAGCACTTACCGTGTTAGGTTGAAGCATGGTACAAAAGACCTCCTGAAATAGATCCGTGGAGGTAATTTGTACCCTATTGCCCGGTAAAAGTCAAGTTTTGACGGTTTACGAAACGCTACGCAACCTCGTCGCAACGGATTCTCGAAAGCCAAAAAGGGCCGTCAAGGTCGACCAATTGAACATTAGTGGTTGCGAACGTTACCTTAAGGTCACAGATTAGCCAGCGCAAATTTCAACTGAATAAGGGAAATCGAACTCGGTTTGACCCTCCGGTTATACCAACAGGCCGACGCCTCAAAACGTCGGCCTGTTTGCGTTTTTACCCAGTATTTTCCAGGGTTTGCACGCGCCGGCCCAGTCTCAAACTCTCTCCGGCGCGATGTCTCTACCAACCCGCGCGCGAATCGGCTTGGGTGCTTTTTCTGCCTTTGGCAACCCGACTCTCGGGAGTCTCAAAGTCGCGCGACCCTGGGATTATAGAAAAGTCTCGAACTTCATAACCCGGACGAACACTGGAAAACCAAAATGACCTCCCGGTTATGCCCCGCGCGACAAAAGCGCGAGTTTTGGAGCCTCTTTTCCGTAACCGGCGGGTCATGCCCACTAATTCTTGGGTGTCTTTATTTCCCTAGACCGACGATTTCATTGGCGTTTCGCATCGCTACGGTACGCGATAGTCGCTTTTTCTCTACTTCATAACCCGCGAAACGCATCAAAGACAACTGACCTCCGGGTTATGGCCGGCGCGATGGAGGCGCGAAAGATCGGGCGTTTGAAGACACTGAGTCTTCCGTTGCCAAGCAACCTTGCACGGAAACAACAGACGAGCTCGGACGAGTACATGCAATTCGCTGGTGTCCGCCAGTCCTGCGTTGTCGCAGTACTCAATTGCCCAGGAGCTCCGATCGCTTGAGAGCAATCTCGATGCCGCTGCCAAGCAAAAGGGCTGCCGCGCTTTGTCGCGGTATTATGCGCACCTGAGTTGAGTTGAATATTCGGTTATGGTAACCTCAGCCGCTAGAAATAATCTTTACCCCTTCACTAGTTCGGGGAGAATCTATAGTTATTCGAAAGAACATCAACAACGTGATCGATGCCGAGGCAGTAACGCTGTTCAACGATCTTACCTCACGCTATCCGATGGCGGCTGCGGGACTGATTCACGATCTATGCGATAAGCTCAGCTTTTTACTTGAGAGTGAAAGTTCGGATGAACACGCCATTGAAAATTTATGTGAGACTCTCTCGCAGATTTTTCGCCCTATTGATCAGCGACAGTTTCCTGAATCCTACCCATGGGACGCTGCGTACGATCGGTTTGGTCGTTGGCTAATGCGCGGACTTCCACGCAATAGAGATGCGGTAATCGCGATTACTGGATGGTCTAATGAACAGATGGCCGCGTGCAAAACTCGATACACTGAGATGGTCCGAATCTATCGCGATGACTGGAATCGGGCTGCTAACACTCTCGAAAACAAAATTATCGAATAAATCGGGTAAGGATGCCCGTTGCCGGGCACCCTCCCCACACCACCTAGCATGCGGGTCCGCACTAGGCGGTTCCACGAAGATGAGCAAGTTCGTTCGCCCTTCTGCAGCTGCCCTCACCTCGTGCTTGTTCCCTTGAAGTGGTCATTTGGTATATTGGTCTTCTAGAGATACCTATCTCGCACAGAGGACTTAAACCCCACAAACCAGTGCCCATGACGGGCGTACCAATCCATTGCATCGAAGTGGCGGAACGGCCGCCTCGACTTTTAGAAAATTTACTTGCCGCCACTAGCTGAATGGTGGCGTTCGGACCCTCAATTAAATTCTATTACAGCAAACAACCAGTGGAGATCCTCTTGGAACGAGAAGGCGACGGCATTGATAACCCGGATGACTGGACCATGCCGGTTTCGTCGGAGTACATTCCCGAGCTAAATGATTTGATGCGCAAGATTGAGGATCGCTTTGATTCTGGAAATCCTTTGACACAGCTGGAACGCGCAGCTCTTGAGGTCTACGGAACCATCGGCCACGTCGAATGCGACAACCTCCTTCAGTTTTGGAACTCTGGATATGATCCGCTTCAGGCCATCGAATCATTT
>CAIJIZ010000654.1 GCA_903820735.1 uncultured Pirellula sp. | reverse complement strand
TCGATTGGCCATCGCCGATCACGTGTGCGGGTTCCCGCCGAGCGGCCGCTACTAGCTTGCCTCCTACGACGAGCATCCGGTAGTCGTCTCCGGGTGCATGCCGTTCGCAAACAATGGAGCTTCCTTCGTCCCTTGCTGCGGAGTAGGCCGCGAAGACTTGTTCTTTCGTTTGCAGGTTTGTCGCGACACCGCGACCGTGATTTCCGTACTGAGGTTTAACTACAACAGGTAGGCCGATATCTTCGGCTGCTTCCCAAGCATCCTCAGCGTTATCGACAGCTCGCCCTTCCGGGGTCGGTACACCGATGGATCGCAACAACATTCGGGTAAGGTCTTTGTCCTGCGCAATCGATTCAGCGATCGCGCTGGTCGAATCGGACTCTGCGGTGCAGATTCGACGCTGATGCACGCCGTAGCCGAGCTGCACCAAGCTGCCTTCGTTGAGGCGTCTCCAAGGGATGTCTTTGGCCTTGGCCGCATCGACTATCGAACGGGTACTTGGGCCCAAGCAGACATCGTACGCGTACTCTTTAAGCTCCTCGACCACTTTGGCTACATCGTAAGGTGTATCGCTAATGGCTGCTTGCAGAAGTTCAAAGGCTTTGTCTAAACAAGCCAAGCCGAGCTTTTCTTCTTTGAAGGCAATTGCAACTTTGTAGATGCCATCGACATTCGTCTCGCGAGCTCGTCCAAATCCGACTGGGGTGCCGGCGAGGGACTGCAATTCAAGTGTGATGTGCTCAAGAATGTGAGCCATATAGGTGCCGCGTCGAAGTCGGACGAAAAACCCACCTCGTTCACCAATGCTACAGCGGTGCTCGACCATCGTCGGCAACCATCCCATCAACCGCTCGTTAAAGCCGGGGATCATCTCCGAGGAGGTGTCCTTCATCTCTTCGAGGTCTACCCAAGCTTCTAGGACGGGATAATTCGCCCAAATGTTCGGTCCACGAAGCTTGTTCACCTTCAGAATCTTCATAGCGTCCTCTGACGATTGTCATTGAGTGGGTTAGGAGAGGGTCTCCACACAACAGCGGCAACAGGCCGCATTGGATAAGTCCCTTTCACAAACCGCAAATCCCGAGCCAGAACCGGAAAAACCAGTTTTGGCGATCGGCAATTCTCGAATTTTCAGCGATTTGGCTGAAGTGAAACTGGTCGACTCGATCCAAGCGTCGTTGACGATAAGATCGAGTGTATTCGGATTGAATACATTGTGTATCTTTTGAAACTGGATTTTCTGGAGTTTCGGTGAAAATCGAAGCGCCCAGGTCGTGCCGTTCTCGTTGTGGAAGTTATTCGGGTGGGCAAGGTTGGATGCATGACAAAAAGTTTGCCAGCTAACTTGGGTGGGGGAGGGGAATTTGAAACACAAATTTGAAACACAGAGGCACAGAGACACAGAGTTTTTTCGGAAAGCGGTAAGAAGGATCGAGCAAGGATTTGGATATTGAACAGTCGGTCATGGGCGCAGTATTCAGCTTACCTACACCCTTCTCACAGACTCTCCGTGTTCTCTGTGTCTCTGTGTTTCCAATCCCCGGGAGTTTTAGAACCTGGGAAACACAGAGGCACAGAGACACAGAGTTTTTCGGAAAGCGGTAAGAAGGATCGAGCAAGGATTTGGATATTGAACAGTCGGTCATGGGCGCAGTATTCAGCTTACCTACACCCTTCTCACAGACTCTCCGTGTTCTCTGTGTCTCTGTGTT
>CAIJIZ010000653.1 GCA_903820735.1 uncultured Pirellula sp. | reverse complement strand
AGAAGTTCGGATGGAGGAAGGATGACGGCAGGCATACCTTTACCATGCTGAAAGGTGGCCCCACCGCGGGAGGCGGGGAGGGAACATGGGATGTCATGTTCATACGGTCAACGATCAACACCGAGACGAAGAAGCCCGACCCCGCCACGATAGAGCAGGTGATGGTGCAGATCGACTATGACGGAAATATCACTTTTCCAAAGATTCCCAATGGAAACCAGTAACAGCAGAACCACAAAACACTCCGAGCGGTCTTCTTGCTCACGATATTTGTCCCGGTCGATTCCAATTTGGGTGGTCGGTGGTCTGTTGTCTCCGTCGGCGGCAACGGCAGCTCGTAAAGCGATAGTTTCGCATACGCCAGGAACCGAAGTGGAATTACCATATTGATATCAGAACCAACCATCCAGCGGCCTTGGCCACGGCCAATACGGTGGCATGACTGAGGCGCAATTCACCCCGATTCGATAAGAATTCAGAGATTCCTCTTTTAGTAAAAGATTTCAGCGGCAACCTGAGTTTAGCCTCCTAGGAACAGTGATGACCGAATTCCCGCAGACCGGACTATCCAAACTTCAGTTAACCTTTGGGGCCTTTTTAGGTTGAGAAAGTTTAGTATGAATCGCCTACGATCATTCTTTTGTTTTTCCGCCTTCTTATGTTGCACGTTGGCTGCATCTTGTTTGTTAGCTCAGCCCCCCAAAGAAATCACCAACAGCATCGGGATGAGATTGGTGTTGATCCCCAATGGGACATTCATTATGGGCTCGCCTGAAAGGGAGGATGGCCGTGAAGAGAACGAAACCCAGCAGCACGAAGTGACGATCAGTAAGGACTACTATCTTGGTGTGTACGAAGTAACTCAGGCACAGTACGAAAAAGTGATCGGTAAGAATCCGAGTCACTTTCAAGGGGCCATAGTTGATAACGAGAATGCAGATCTCCCTGTAGAAAATGTTTCATGGGACGACGCTGTCGAGTTTTGCAAAAAGCTTTCGGACTTGCCCAAGGAGAAGCAAGCAGGTCGTGTGTATCGATTGCCGACAGAGGCAGAATGGGAGTGCGCGTGTCGCGCTGGTAGTAAGACGGCATATTCATTTGATGATGAAGCGGGTTTGCTGCCCGAGTACGGTTGGTGTAGCCGCAACAGTTCTAACCGGACACATACGGTTGGCCTTTTGGAGCCAAACGCCTGGGGACTATACGACATGCATGGTAATGTTTGGGAGTGGTGTAGCGACTGGTACGGTGAATATCCCAAGGGTGCAGTCAGCGATCCGACTGGCCCACGTGAGGGCTATATACACGTGTTCCGTGGCGGCAGCTGGGACCTCCATGCCGCGTATTCCCAGTCTCAGCTCCGTCGCGGGGACATTCCGTCGCGCCGCATCAAAAACGTCGGCTTCCGTCTTGCCCTGAGTCCATCCACCACGCCGCAAGGAAGTGACGCATTGAAGCGTTGAATGAATCACAATCGGAACTCCAGACCTGTGACCCTGTAAATCGGGCTGCAAAGAAGGTGTCCGTTGGCCAAGCGTTCACTCCCCGGTCGGCTTTCCGCAACTTTTTCTCGGGGTGCGAGAGCAACCGGGTTGTTAAGTAATAACGCTTGTTAACCAGAGAGTCAGAGAGTTCGAACGGGTTGCTCCCGGGGTGCGAGCCCAACCCTCCCCGAGCGCAACCCTCTTCGTAACAATACTCTCTTTTCGCAAGAGCTTTAAGTTGTTTACCGTAAAGGGTTTAAGCTGGTTCGAGACCTGCTCGGTCCGCTACTATCGGTCGGAATGAGTTCGAAGCCATTCTTCAGACTCGCTCTGCAATGAAGCTTGTGTTGGATCTCGAACATGAGGCAGGAAATACTCAAGGAATGGCTATTCCCTAGTGTCCTGCGAGTTGCCCTCTCGCGATCCGCGACTTAAAATACGTCGGTACTTGCATGTTTCTCCAGACGGAATCGCAAATGACGATCACGAAAAAAGATCAGATCCTCCAGCTATTGAACCGCATGGAGATTGTCCGACCGCGAGATGTCGAAGCGATCGGCATCTCGGGCGCTTACCTCCACTGGCTATGCGACCATGGCATTCTGGAACGCACTAGCAGAGGACTTTACGCGCTCCCTGACTCCCAACCAAGCGAGTTTCGGTCGATCGTGGAGGCGTGCAAACGCTCACCCCATGCTACGGTCTGCCTGCTAAGTGCCCTGCGGATGCACGACCTGACAACGCAGTCACCTCATGAAGTTTGGTTGGCAATCGGTGAGAAAGACCGTAAACCCCAGATGACCTATCCGCCAATTCGCGTGGCGCGATTCTCTGGAGAAGCGAGAAGTTTCGGAATGGAATACCGAATGATCGAAGGCGTGACGATTCGGGTATACTCGCCAGCGAAGACTATTGCGGATTGCTTCAAGTATCGCAACAAGATCGGTCTCGACGTAGCCATAGAGGCGCTTAAAGATTGTCTTCGTTCACGCAAGGCCACGATGGATGAAATCTGGGAGGCCGCCAAGGTTTGTCGCATGGCAAATGTGATACGACCTTACCTGGAGGCAATAGCGTGACCAGTAAGTCACCCAGAGACGTATCCGCGTCGGTTCGCGCGAGATTACTGAACATTTCCAAAAGGAACAGCGAAGCCTTTGACTTGGTTCTCGTTCGATTTGCAATTGAACGGCTGCTGTATCGACTTTCACAATCAAAGTTTCGAGATCGATTCGTCGTCAAGGGAGCAATGATGTTTCAAGTCTGGACGCGTCTCACCCATCGCCCAACGCGTGATCTGGATTTACTTGGATTTGGACAACCCGACATAGATTTTTTTGCTCGTGTTTTTCGCGACTTATGCGATCAACCTGTAGAAGACGATGGATTGGTTTTTGTGGCAGAAACGGTCTCTGCCAGCAAGCTGAAAGAAGATGAAGAGTATGAGGGTATTAGAATCAAGTTCGATGCGAGGTTAGGGACCGCACGCATTCCTATTCAGGTGGATATCGGATTTGGAGACGCGATTACTCCAGCACCGATTCTCCTTGATTTCCCAACTGTACTTGAGCTGCCTGCCCCAACTCTCCATTCCTATCCGCGCGAAACGGTTATTGCGGAAAAGTTGCAAGCTATGGTGATGTTGGGCATCGCAAACAGCCGCATGAAGGACTACTTTGACATCTTTGTCCTTTGCACAGAATTTGAATTTGATGGCGAGCTCATCTGCCAAGCCATCAAAGCAACCTTTGATCGTCGCAACACTGTTATTCCAGATGCACTCCCAGTGGCATTAAGAATTGATTTCTCGGAGGATAAGCAAAAGTCGGTACAATGGAACGCATTTCTTCGTAAGTGTAACTTGACCGGCAAGCATCTTGATCTGACGGAAGTAACCACTCGTCTAGCAGGCTTCCTCATGCCGCCAGCCGAAGCAGCACGTTTTGGGAATGCATTCTTCAAACTCTGGCATCCAAGTAAAGGATGGACGGAAAAGAAATAGCTCAAAAGCCAGTTACAGCTGCCTTCTTCAACTCCATTCTGTGCGACCTCAACTTCGCACCAACTTCCTCCACTGTGATCGCACCTAAACGCCAACAGAACTCATATGATCATCGTTTGCGGGAATTGATCTTCCAATCTGGAAGAACTGAGACCGCGAGACGAATCGGTGTGCCTCGATCTACGATCCATGGCTGGACAAAAGCGCGACCTCGACCGGTCGTGACACTGACTGCAGATGGTGATTATGTCGAGAGCCTCGAAAAAGGGTCTTCTTTCTCGAGCGACGCACAGCACGATTGAGAGCTTTGCTTCGACTGTGCGTCGTCTTGCTTCGCCTATCTGGCTTTTCGCTTTCCTATCGACGATTGCCTCAAGGGAGCGATAAGCAGAACCTTCTTGGCGTCATTGATCGTGCAAGCCGATTCGTTCGATTGCCGAGATTACTTGCCTGCATCGGAATCTCTTCTTCGCGCTACTGCGATTGGAAGAACGTGCAAGAATGTGGACTCGATGATGTCTCGTCTTGTCCCGGGTCTTTGCCGGGGCAAATGACTGCGACAGAACGCTCCGAAATGCGATCGATGGTGCAGTGCGAAGACTATCGTCATCTTAGCGTCGGATCGATCGCCCGGTTGGCCTCACGTTTGGGAAAGGTCTACGCTTGCACTTCGACTTGGTACCGAGCGATTCAAAGCGGAAACTGGATCCGGTCTCGTAAACGCATCTATCCACCGAAACCGCGCGTCGGCTTACGAGCTACGAAGCCGAACGAGTATTGGCATGTCGACACAACCATCGTTCGATTGCTTGATGGCAGCCGCGTCTACCTGCACGCAGTTCTCGACAATTTCTCGCGCCGCATTCTCGCATGGCGATTGAATGAAACCTTCGAAACAGTTACGACAGCGGAACTCCTTAAGGAAGCAGCGAAGGGACTTCCTGACGGAACTGTGCCCTCTGCGGTAATGGACTCGGGCGTTGAAAACGTGAATGGCATAGTAAACGAACTTGTTTCTGATGGCACCATCCAGCGCATCCTTGCGCAGGTCGACATTATCGAATCAAACAGCATGATCGAAGCCTGGTGGCGTCAGTTGAAGCACCAGTGGTTGTATTTGAACGAACTCGATAGTGCGAATTCGGTGCGCAAGTTTGTTGCTTTCTACGTCGAGCAGTACAACTCGGTCGTTCCTCATTTTGCTTTTCAGGGCCAGACACCCGATGAGATGTACTTTGGAACCGGAGCGAATGTCCCGGTCGACCTCCAAGAAAAGCGATCAACAGCGCGAGCTTTACGGTTAGCGCACAATCGCGCTTTGAGCTGTGAATTATGCAGAGCAAGAACCAGCGAACCATCGCTTGTCGTGATCCAAAGCAACACGAGCTAAGCCATGTGCACCTGTGACTTGTACCAAGAAACTAGGATCACCAAGCCAGCGACAAACTCGATGGATGTCTGATTGAACGTCGCAAGCTAGAAAATCGAGTGAGCAGCAGTACACAAAGCCGGAGAAAGCCACCAACAGATCGCCCATTTGCACCGAAGTGAGTCCAAGCTCATCGATTGCACGAGCTGGGCCTTAGCGAAACTCGCGCCGCACCATCAACTCGACTAATAGCGCCGAGTTCTCGAACGCATTTTTCCAGAATGTCCTGCAGCGCCGAGCGGCGAAGCCTCTGCCACGTGAGGCGTCGCTTGTCAAGGAATTTTGTGACCGTGCGAGGCTTCCCAAAGCGCATACCAGTCCTCTCGATGTAATTCGATTTCTAGAGCTTTTGCCGCAGTCTCAAGACGCTCTACTTTGTTCGTTCCAATCACTGGTAAAGGACAGCTAGGATGGGCGAGGATCCATGCGTATGCCAACTGCTCCAAGGAAGCGTCGCTGTAGCGAGCGGACATTTCCTTGGCCGCAATCTCTAGTCTGACTGCAGCCGGATTTCCAGAATCAAATATTCTTCCTCCTGCCAATGGACTCCATGCCATTGGTAGCACTTCCTGCTTTTCGCACTGATTCAACGTCCCATCGGTAATCGGGTCTGAATGCAGAAGATGAAATTCGATCTGATTCGTGACAAGTGGCTGATCCATATGCGAATTCAGTAGCTCAAACTGAGAGGTGGTGTAGTTTGAAACGCCTGCCGACAAAATGCGATCCGAACTCAATAGGCCATTCAGCCCCCTCGCTGTGTCCTCTGCTCGCGTTAGCCAGTCGGGTCGATGAACAAGAAAGAGTTCGACATGATCAGTGCCGAGTAAACGAAGCGATTTCTCAAGGCTCGCTCGAAGCTGCTTTTCTGTGGCGTTGTAATGCGCCGTTTTCCATTCTGGATGACTGGAACATGGGACGTAAATACCGGCCTTCGTCACGATTTCGATTTTGTTTCGCAAACCGGGTGACAAAGCAATTGCAGCGCCAAGCTGTTCTTCAACCTCGTATAGTCCGTAGATCTCAGCCGTATCGATCGTAGTGATGCCAACCGCCAAACACTCGTGTATCCGGCGATTGATTTCTTGTACCGTTGGATTGGTATCCAAGATTCTCCAGGTACCGTACACCATTCGAGAGAGAACTGGACCGTTTGCAGATATCTTTAGACGTTTCATCGTTGTTAAACCATGGGGTTGAATTCGGTATAGTCTCGAAAGGCAGCCCTCGACTCATGCTCTGCATCGTGAGACGTTAAAGCAGGGCCGACCGATACGGACTTGCTCAAGGGCATTTCGTGTTGAGCGTATAGCCTCCATGATTTACCATCATTGGAGCCAAATGCCGTAAAAAGATTGTCGCGACGCACTACGCGGAGCCACGTATTTGGATACGTAGCTGGAAACTCAGGTGTAGCCGGCGGCAAGACAGCTGGATAGATTGCTCGGCAATTGACTCCATCTGTCGCCCGGTACTGCATCTCGTAAGCTCCGAGATTGTTGTTGCGAGGTTGATTGTCAGCAAAAACAACGAGCATCAAATGAGCGCTTTCTGCAGTCAACGTCTCGCGAATCATCAATCCAGCCTTGGAGTACAAGTGAGCAGGAGTGAAACTCGCTACGCGAACTGCGACATCAAAGTCTCCAGTAATGACTTTAGATACGAAATGAAATTGGTCCTTGGTTTCCCAAATGTCCACGCCACCTGCGACGACATCCCAACCGGAATCGACCAGCACTGCCGACCCCAAAATGTGAGGTGTGCCGATGTCACAATGGTCGAAGCCCAATGTCAGCTTGCTTGTGACCTCAGATTCGACACAAACTTTTGATGATCCCGGTACAGTCATTTATTAACCTTGTTTTGCGGTTGGATTTTGATGTGCAAATGTGATGTGACAGTCTACGAGTTGGCAAAAGAAAACTAAACTTCTACATCAATTTTGTACTTCTCGCGTTGCTTGCGACTTACCATCGCATTGGCTTCCGGGTCGTTCACAAAAGACTCTAGCTTGGGATTCCAGCTCAGTTTGCGCTTTAGTTGCATAGCAATATTTGCGAGATGACAGAAGCTGGCGCTGCGGTGCTGCGATTCGACGTCGCTAACAGGAGTACCACCGTCGCGTATGCAGTCAAAGAAGTTGCCCATGTGATTGCCTGGTTTCTTGCCGTGATAGAGTTTGTCGATGGCATCCTGGAGCCACTGAGGACCGTTGCCTCCTTGTGGGCCATCTTTAGGAGCGGCATCGTTACCCCAGTCGTTCTTGCTAATCTTGTGGGCTACACCCAATTCTTCAGCTGGCTTGCCAGTTAATCCACCGCGATTGACTCGGATTTTGCCTTTGTCCCCGCTGATGATCAGCTCGTTATTTCCCGAGTAGAGACGAGCTGTATGTCCCCCTTCAAACTCAAACTTGCAATCGAATTCATAGGCAGAGTTGAATCCGTTTTCGACCTGTCCGAAGTCGCCTTTTCCCTCGATGGTAGTCGGTCCAGAGCCTGACATTCCTAACGCCCATAACGCAATATCGCCATGATGTGCCCCCCAATCTGTAACTTGTCCTCCACCGTATTCAAGCCACCATCGGTAGTCGAAATCACCTCGTTGTGGGCAATAAGATACAGCCGGAGCTTGCCCTAGCCAACGATCCCAATCGATATGTTCAGGTGTTGGCATATTCTGGAATGGTCCTCCTTTTTCACCCTTTCCAATTCCAATCAGGCAATGAAGCTTGTCTCCGAGTATACCACTCTGTGCAATAGCAACCGCCTTCAGGAAGACTTGTGCGAACTCACTTCGTTGTTGCGTTCCGACTTGAAAAACCTTGCCAGTCTCCATGGCAACTTTACAAATCTGTTGCCCTTCGCGGATGGTCAGTGCAAGCGGTTTTTCGCAGTAAACATGCTTGCCGGCCCGCATCGCATCGATCGCAATCTTGGCGTGCCAGTGATCGGGCGTTCCAATCGTGACCGCATCGATGTCTTGCCGAGCGATGAGCTCAAGGTAGTCGTTGTAAATCTTGCAGTTTCCGTTATATCGTTCGGCAAAAAAATCTGCATTGAGTCGATTCACGTCCGCGACCGCTACCATGTTGCCTAACTCTCCTGCGAGATGCCCGACAAGTGCGCCACGCCCTGGATGGTTGCCACCACCGGTGTACCGGTCGACGTATATGCTGGTGCCAATTGCCCCGACGCGGATTCGGTCGTTTGCGGATCCATGCCGCCCCCCGAGCGCGCAAGCTGGGGCAATGTATGGTGCAGAAACCAATGTTGCTGCGGTAACGCACGCTGCATTCATGAACCGACGCCTCGACGAGCGTCGCAAATCCCGCTGAATGTTCCCTAACGTATCTGGTTGATCAAAGTTCTTCGTTGACATTCGAATTCCTCACGCCGTGAATCGATAGTTAATGTGATTTGTGTGTAGTTTAAAAAGCGATTTGAAAATGCGAGTTCACTTGCTCTTGCCATGAAACGCCGACGTTCCGATTGCGAAGTAGCAATTCGGAGTTCATTCACTTACTTGCAGCGAACAATTGGCGAACCAGTAAATCCGCCCTTCGTCGGTTGCAAGGTTGGTAAATGTGATGCGGGCATTCTCGTCATTCCATGGACCACTAAAAGTAAACTCCTCCTTCTGCCATTCCGTGGAAAGGGAGAGCTCCTTTTCCGTCGAGTGCTCCCACGGGTCGTGGTCCTGCATGCAAATCGTTTTGATACTACCGGAGCGATTTGATTTGCACCAAAATGTTAAGGTGTATGATTTGCCTTCTTGGATTGCGATCTTGTTTTGATAGAGCTGCAATCGCCAGGGCTCGTCTGCTACTGCTTCCACATCTAGACGCATCGCCGACTGGCCATTCGGACCGTCTGGTACGACAGCCGCTGAGGCTTTTACTCCGTTCTGCTGCTCGATCTGCCACTCTGCAATCCCATCAGTGAAATCGCCATTGACCATCATTTCATCGATAGTGTCGCTAGTCGGTTGCGATGGAACGATGGGACGAACGGAGATTTCACAAGCTCGGTTGTAAACGGTCGCTTGAGTGATGAGCCGGTTGGTATACAAACCCATATGGGCACCGGCAATACCTGGACGACTCTTGTAGGGACCCTCTGAAACCAGTTTCCCGTTTTGATAAGTGCGAACCAATTCTGACTGTACATCGACGTCGACTTTTATGGATACCCATTGTTGTGTAGGGAATATCGGGGCATTCGCATCCTTTTCGAAAAAAGTTCCGCCATCTTGAGGCGATAAGGAATAGGTCTGCAAATAGTAGGAACCCGGTTCGCCTACCAAGTTCGTCATCACTGATGGTTCGAAGCGACCATCGCCTGTCCGTGTGGTTCGATCAAAAACAGTCAATACATTCAGCCAAGGCTTTTCTCGATAGGGGCCGAGTGCATTCGGTACCAGGTCAGCAACCCAAACGTCAAAGCTAACGGTGAAACTGCCGTGGTGAAATTGATCAAAGTAGATGTCAGGATGAAGGTGTACTGATTCTGGATCATCTACCTTGAAGGCATCCGTCAAACGCCCTCGAAACACGGTGGCTTTACCTGCCGGGTCGGCGACGTAGTCGTAGTGACCAGGAAGGGTGGGATGCGTTGAATTAACAAAGGAATTTTCGTCGCGGCAATCAGATTTCCATACAAAGGTAGGCTCTGATTTGATACCCGTTTCGTTTTCCTTCTTGGGCATCTTTGCAGTAACGATGTCGTTGGGTAACTTGACCTTTATTCGCTTTAGCACGATTGGTTCTGTGACCGAGGATCCATTGCGATTGAATTGAATGCCGACCATTTCAATTTGATTGCGTTTCTTACCCTGTGTCCGAAAATCCTCTTCCGTCATTTTCAGGACGATATCCTGCCCCGCGTTTTCAGCGAATGACGCGAGCGGTCTTTGCGTTCCACTCCATCGGTAGCGCCCTGCTTCACCGGCTTGGACAAAGAGATAGAGATCAAGTTTTCCCTCATCGAAATATGCCTTCGGGACTTTAAGCAGGTACTCAACTTCAAAGGGATCAAAATGGTGTGGGGCACCACCAAGTGATTGAACCAACACGACGTTTCCCGAATGGCCATTAGGAATTTGGCCTTCTTTCCATTGTGGAGTCAGTTCGACACCGTCTTGAGTTCCATTGATGCGTCGAGTGATATCCATACTCTCATTGGAAACTCGTACTTGAAGACCATCCAATTCGACTTGATTCGTATAGTTGAACTCATAATGCGATTTCGGATTTTTAACGCGAACCTCTGCGGCTAGAGGAATGATTTTCTCTGTGTTCAGGTCCATCGAGATCTGCCTGATCTTTATCGGAGCAGAGACGACAGATCCTTTGCGCTCTAAAACGAAAGTTACTCGTTCGATGGATCTAAGCTTATCCGAGGGTTCGTTGTAGTCCGATGCGTGCACGATCAGCTTTTTGAACTCGCCATCGTTGTCGGCGAATTCGCTCATCGTGAAGGTTCGGCCATTGAACAAGTAGTCACCTTTCTCGCCTGCTTGGAGAGCAAAGACGAGTTCAATTTTTCCTTCGTCAATATATTCCTTTGGCATCCTGATTTCGAAGAAGCTGTCGGCCTGAGTGCAGTCTTTGGCCTCGATATGCTGGTAAAGGTGTAGTCGACCATGGTCGACATTTTGGACATTGATGTCGGAGGATTGGCGATCGGATTTCGACCATGTTGGAGTGATCACCGCCGATTGATCGGCAGCGTCATAGGCTATCTCCACTTGCTTTGTCCCAAGATGCATCGTGTCGATGATCCAGGCTGTCAGGTTGGACAGATCTAGGTTTAGATCTCCGGAATCGGCTGCACTGGTTGTGACGACATTTGGCATAGCTTCCGCGAGCAAGAAGACGAGCGGTGCATTCCAATTGATTGCGACTTCGTTGGTTGTGAAGCTCTGCTTGATATCGTTCCACTGTCGAGCGGGAGGCCTTTTATCCTTCGCATCTTGAGCATTGGGACCACCGATCATCATGCCTGGCCAAGGTTCAAGAACATCGTCCGCTTCGCTGGGGCGATGATGAGGATTCATTGGCCATCGACTGCCGACGTGTGTTACGTAGCTCGTGTTGAACGTGTTTCTACCAAACAAATAGTGGAGGGAATCTTGTGCCGTGTTGGCATACTCGGGTTTCGGCGAAATCCGATTCGCGAGTCTTAGAATCATGCCGTAGTTTGCTACGAGAGCATTGGAACCCCAGATGTAGTTCTCTGTCGTAAGGGGAACTCGATAGCCATTCAGAAGGACCCGAGCAACGATCTCGTCAGCATTCTTCAATGCCTCGTGACGGATTTCTTGTTGAACTTGCGCGTCAACATCCCGATGGCTTTCTATTGCATAGCCGTAGAGAGCCAAAGCATGAACGTTCTTCCACTCGTGTGGAAAACCCGAATTGAACATCGGGCGAGAGCGACGATAGTTGTTTAGGAAGTATGTATGGTAGCTGGCTTCGCCAGTAGTCCGAAACAATTCGGAAGCAGCCCAAAGCCTTTCATCGTTGGCGTCGTTGTCTTCATAAGCTCCCGTTTCAATGCCTTTTGGGTTGGTTTGAAAATGGCTATCCGGCGTCGATTCGAGCCACTTCCATCCGCGTCTAGCAGCGGTCAGACAAAGGTCTGCGTAGTTGGGATCAAACGGTCGATAGACGCGAGCGGCGATTGCTGCAACCGCAACTAGATTTGCAGTGGCTTGTGTTGTTAAATAAGGATCATGTCCGCTGCCGACGATTAGCATCCTCGCGTTATCTGACTCGGGAAGCAACGATCCAGGGAACTTGGCGGTAGTTGCTTTGTGCCAAACGCCTCCACTCTCGTCCTGCATCTTGAGCATCCAGTCCATATTCCAGCGGATCTCCGCAAGCATGTGCGGTAGAGGGCCCGTCTTCTCCGGTATCATCAATTCAACATTGCGCAGCTTTTCGGAGTTCAACTCATATGCCCACAAAAGTGTGCCCATCGAGATACCGGAGTTTATGGTGTAGCGACCAAAGTCTCCTGCATCGTGCCAGCCGCCGGTAAGTGATTTTTTTCCCGCTCGACCTGTTGATGCATCGAAGTGTGCATCAGTCACATGGCACTCCGCATGATGGTAGTTAGCAAAATCGCCTCCTAGTCTCACTGCCGTGCCACAGCGTTGTCCGGTATAAAAAAGCATGGACAATTGAAAGGTACGCGTAAAAACGTCGTTGCCCACACTGAAGTCGAAACTGCGACCCAAGCCGGGCGCATCCAAGTAATATCGGCCAGGCTTCGAAACCTCTGTCAGGTCGATCACCCGTATATTGTCACCTGTGTCGGGATCCAAAGATTCAGCCGACACAGGAAGCGACGCAACACTCTCATCGTTGTCCGATTTGCGAACAACCACTTGCCCCTTAGGTTCAGCTGTCAGAATGGCGATTTTGGATTCGTCGACTAGGTAGCCAACTTGACAAACTTTGATGTGGTCACTGTATCGCCGAACGCTTGCGTTCGTATCTGGAACCTCAAGCATTTCTGCTGTTGAGTTCCAAGCGTAAACAAAATCACTCGACAGGGCGAAGAAAAAAAACACGGCAAACAACAGGATTGCTTCGAAAAGCTTGATCATTCAAGAGGGCTCTCAAGAGGTGTTTTCTGACATAACTGCAACGGTGCTTGTATTTTGCCCAGTTTGCTATTTCCTGTCTTGAATAGAGACCCAGGTTGTTTGAATAATTGCGGCGTTTATGGCTGTCTTGATTTGGAGTGTTTGTCTCGCCAAAAACTCGGCGTCGAACCATATACTTCTTTAAACTGGCGCGACAGGTGAGCCTGATCGCTAAAACCAAATCGTTGGGCGATTTCGGCAATCGAGTTTGGCGATTGAATTAATGAAGCCGCAGCTCTCGCTAGTCGTAGCTTGCGATGGAATTGCATAGGAGATGTGTGGAGATGCAGCCGGAACTGCCGTTCGAAAGCGCTCACGGAAAGACCAACCAGCTTTGCGAGCCCAGAATTGGTAAGCGAAGTCTTGGTTTCATCCTGCATTACCTCCAATGCCGGCGCCAATTGTGGCAAAGGAAACGATGGCCCCTTGAGATCGGGAAGAAGTATCGCGATTCCCGCCGTGGCCACGAAATCCCCTCGATGATTTCTTAGGGGGAGCTTGTTGGTCTGATACCAACGGAGCACGCGATCGTAACCGCTGATTAGTTCAATTCGATTCACGATTCTTTGACCGCGTAACACGAGCGAGTCGTCTGCTCTGAATGCTTCAGCAATCCAGGGTGGGGACAGATCGTGGTCTGTCTTGCCATTCGCTTCTGCCATCGACGTTAGGGAGTAGTCCAATTGAAATGTCTGATTGACACGTAGATAGCGCCCGTTGGCATCTTTAATCCAAAACTGCACCCCTCTCAAGCAATCCAATAACAAAAGTGTCTCCGTTAGGTCCAATTCAGATATGAGCCTCGCAATGTCGTTTTTCGTGGGTATTCGTTTGGCATTCATCGCATTCAGTATAGCTTGAGCAACGCCTCATCGGTGAATACAGCGGCGATGTTCTGTGGGCGTTGATGTTGTTTCTGGTAGTGAGTTTTGTACTCGCTGGTCGATCTCTTTTTCAGCGAGGCATCATCTCGTTGGTTCTTGCATTCGCGGTTGAGGTTAGCCAGCTGTATCACGCGCCCTGGATCGATGGCATCCGAAGCACGACGTTGGGTGGACTGGTTTTAGGTTT